>NZ_JBVVOZ010000017.1:0-145920 GCF_055807395.1 Bradyrhizobium sp. Kon10
TCTGGGGAAAACGATCCGACTCGGCATAGTTCGGCGGGCGGCATAAACCTGTAAGCTCAATGGCGTCAGTGCCGAGCACTGGCTCGCTGATGTTCTCGCGAAGCTCGTCAATGGTTGGCCTGCGGCGCGACTGGACGAACTGCTCCCTTGGGCGTCGATCTACACGATGCATGCACACGACCCGAGGCTGGCGGCATGAGCCTGAACACGACCGCGGTCCGGATCAAGGTGACCCTCAAGGACGTGAAACCGGAGGTGATGCGATGCCTTGTCGTGCCGCTCACGCTGCGCCTTGATCGGCTGCATCTGACGCTTCAGACGGCGTTTGGCTGGGCGAATAGCCATCTCTTCGAGTTTTTGGCTGGCGACGGACGTTGGGGTATCCCTGATCCCGATGGAGATTTTGGCCCTCAACCCATCGATGCTCGCAAGACGCGGCTCTCCAATATCGTTCAAGAGACCGGCGCGAAGACGATCCATTATCTCTACGACTTCGGCGACAGCTGGGATCACGTGATCAAGCTCGAAAAGTGGTTCGACAACACCACGACGGAGGGCATGCCCTTCGTGCTCGAGGCCGCCGGTCGTTGTCCTCAGGAAGACGTCGGTGGTGCGCCAGGCTATGCCGAATACCTCGACGCCATCAGCGACCCTGCTCATCCGGAGCACGAACATATGCGCCGCTGCGGCCCGGAGCGGTTCGATCCCAACGTGATCGACCGTAAGGCCCTCGAGGTCGCCGTCAACGCGTTGTCCGACACATGGAAACCGCGGCGACGCGCCACGCGAACAAAATAGACGTCAAGCGCGATTCAAAAGGGCCGCAGAGCTACGCTTACACTTGATTTCAATGATCGCATGGTTGCGTCCCATGTCGCCTGGACAATGAACCAGCAGGTCCGGCTTGGCATAGCTTGCGTCCAGTCGGGACAGGGCGGGATGTGCGGCCTTGTCCACCTCACCGTTCAATCGGAACGGCCCATCGTCGGGCCATCATCGGGCCATCGCCGCCGCCTCTGGTGGTAAAGCTCGCAACAGTAGACACGCTCGCGATAGACAGGGCCGCCACCCTGGATCGGCAATCGGAGATACTCATGGCCCATCTCCGCCGTCGCCGAAGCCAGCAAATTGCTCAGCATATTCATGACCGGCTGCCCCAGGACTCGTTTCGCGTTGGGCCCAAGCTAGGCGCCGCTTAGGAATTTGCATAGGCCGATATGCTAGACCAGGATTATCATGACGGTGGGCTTTCCAGAACCGCTTAGCGGCGCCCCTCGGGGAACACACAGGTTAGCATGCATGGCGGTTAACGAGGCGATCATCGAGGCCGAAAGGGCGATTGACCAAGCTTTCGAATCTTCGCCTCTGCTATCACTGCCATCCAATCAGGCCATGTGGACTGTTCTTGCCGTTAACGAGGACATCTTCCTCAGAATGCATACCGAGCGACCGCATGAGGAGATGCACATGGTCGCCGATGGGCTGCTCAATTCTTTGACTCATCCTCTGCGCGCCTGCATGCGAAGGCGGACCGACAGCAGCATCTCGGTTCGTCGCACGTACGTGGCCGAGGATTACGGCCATGCATGGCAGTGGCTGAAACGGGCCCAACAATACGACCAATTCTGTACCGTCTTTCCTCTCTGGTACCGAAAGAGGTTGAAGCTATCGGTCGAGGGCAAGCGCCTTTTGATCGAGCCCGTGCATAAGGACGACAAGACTTACGAAGCATATAATCGACTGATCCGTAAGGAGGGACGGGAAGATCCTGTTCTCGAACAACCACCGGCAGAGCTGCTGCGCCTTTTGCGGGGTCGGGCAAAGCTGCGGGAAACTTGGTTTCGGCTCAAGTTTGATCGGGAAGTCGTCGCGCGTTTGGTCGATTTTCACCGCGAGCCGACATCGCGGCGTTTCACCCTCCCCGACCATTGGCGCTTTTTGAACTTCTCTCTCAAGGAGTACCGGACTGTCATGGTGACGATGCAGTCCATGATGCACGGTTGGTACCTGGTTCGAACCATGGCCGCAAACGGCGGCATGAAGGGCATGGGCTATCCATCGTCGGTCTGGCTTTTAGACAAGGACGACCTAGCTAACCAGCTCGCCGAATACGCCAATGTTCCTCGCCGACCACTCGATGCCATTCTCGATCTTGTTACCTTCGGGTCGAACGGCATACTCAATCCCGATGTCGCGACGCAGCCGCTTATCGACCTCGCTAACGGCCAGGTTGCGCTGGCGCCATTCATCTTTCTCAACCTAAACGTCGAGCGCAACCTTTGCACGCTCCTAAATCAGATAAAGGAAGAGCGCGCCCACTACTCGCGCCTTGTCGATATGAAGGAGGATGCATTGATCGGCGAGATTCGACAGTTTCTCGCCGACACGGAGCTTGAAGTCATCACCGGAAAGCTTCAAAGCACAGACGTTGACTGCGCGATCATCGATCGAAAAACCAGGCGCTGTCTTTGCCTTGAGCTCAAATGGTTCATTGAGCCAGCCGAAATTCGGGAGATTGGCGATCGTACGAAAGACCTCAAGAAGGGCGTAACCCAGGCAAGGCATCTCAATGCACTTTTCCGAACGAACGACGAGCGACTAGAACAGCTCCTAGGCGTCAATTCTGACTACGACTTCCTCAGCGCTATCGGGTCGGTGAACTGGATCGGCATGGCGGATGTCCAGGACCCGTCCATCCCAATCGTGAAGGTCTGGCATCTGATGGGTGAACTGAAGGAGAAGGGCCTGCCCGCCATCATGAGCTGGCTGCGAAAGCGCGAGTATTTGCCTAAGCCCGGCAGGGACTTCAATGTCGTTTCACTTCCCATCAAGGTCGGAGATTGGAGCGCCGACTGGTACGGCATAATGGCGCCGCATCCAGATCGCTGACAGGATCGACAACGATCAACAAAACACCGCGCCCCCGTCGGGACGCGGCCTTTGTGCACTGGACCATGAAGGCAAGCGAGGCCACGCCCGCATTAGGACCGGAAGGATCTGGAATCGTAGCGGAATGGTTTGGAATGATCCGCAATGACCGTTCGACAGGCCGCCTCGCCCAAGAGCAGCGGCGAACATCGGCTCGACTACACTCAGAAGGATGTCAGTCGCTAATGGCGCTTTGGCAACTTCAAGACAGCCTTACCAAGCTCCTGCAAGAGATCTTCGCCGTGCAACATGCCGCTCATCGTGTCTTCGAGGAACTCGTCAAAATCACCATTGTTGATTGACGACTGGCTGGCCGCGATGATGAAATTGTAGGGCGTCACATACCGCGCGCGAAGTTGCGTTCGGCCGCGCACGTCTTCAAGCCTCCCCTCAATCTCTGCTGCACCATCATCATATTGGGATCGGGTGATGACGTGCTTGCCATCGACCAAGCCATATTCTTCCCAATAGTATCCGAAGTCGCCCTCGCCACTCGTTTCCTCAGCGATACGCTCGGCCGTCTTGGAATATATGCCGATCGGCTCCATCGGGTCGAGCTCGACATACACAAAGTCGCAATAATAGGGGCCCGGCTTCACGGCGGCGATCCGTCGGATCAAAAGCTCATTCTCATCCATCAGATAGAGCCGGTCGCGAACTTGCTCGAACGCGAGAATCCGCAGATTGCTCGATCCTCGAAACCACCAAACCGGCTCAGCGTCCGCGTACTCTAACGGTGCCTCCAGCAGCTTGAGAAGGCGTGTTTTGACCTGTTCAGGATCGTCGAACCACTGCACTCCGCGAACACCTGGAAAGGCCTGAGCAAAACGCTCGGAGAACCACACGGTACTGTGCTTCCCTCTCAACGAGGCAAGCTGTTCATCCGTCTTACTCAAACGTGCACGCGCCGCATCGCCGATAATTTCTACAAAGAGCAGGTGGTCAGACGACCAATAAAAAGCAATACGTATCGTCGATCCGATTTCCCGATAGCTATCCGAATGCAATGCCACGCGTCTACATCGACGCGCCGGTCATTAGCTACGCGCCCCATCGCTATACGGATGGAAACATTTGCTACATGCACCATGCAATGCGGAATCCCGGCGCGCACCATCTGACCTTTGTCATCGGCCGAGCGGCGAAATGGCTGAACAAATACGAAGTGTGGCTCAACAACGGAGGCGTCTGGCCTGGCGCCGAATTGCAGCACTAGAGGACAGCAACGACGAGTAAGCGACCTGGAAGGAACGAAGCGTTATGACTGATCGCACTTTCGAGAGGATTGAAGCGCTTTTCGACATCGCGAGTTTCGCGGACGTCAAAGTGTTGGTTGCCGGCTGCGGTTCGGGAGGCGCCAATGTTGCTCTGCAGCTTGTCATGTCAGGCGTCCGAAACTTTACCCTGATCGACACTGATATCGTCGGGCCCGAGAACATCATTCGGCATGTCTGCGGTCGCCGCTATATCGGGCAAAAGAAGGTTGATGCCGTTGCCGACGTCCTCCTCGATCGCAACCCCAAGGCAGCAATCACCAAGGTCGACGCCGACATCATGACGTACGCCGGCTTGGGCGACGCGATTGCGAGTTCGGACGTCGTGGTACTTGCGACGGACAATGAGCCATCGCGCTACACTATCAACGAGATGTGCGTTCAAGGCCGGGTCCCGTTCGTGGTCGGCAAGGTGTTCACGCGCGGCATCGGAGGTGAAGTCTTCGCTTATCGTCCGGGTGGTCCTTGCCTCGCATGTCTTGAAGCGGCCCTGCAGCGCACACCTTTCCGAAAGGGGATCAAAGAAATCGAGCTCGTCAGTGAAGAAGAGCGCGAAAAAGTCTACGGGATGGAAATCGCCGAAATCAAAGACTCGCCTGGACTGACGGTCGATATCACCTTCATCACTGCATTTCATACGCGCTACGCGCTGGCTCGGCGTGTTCCTGAACGTCCGAAATTTCTCGACCCCATCGATGAGAATTATCTCATCTGGGGCAATCGACCTGTTCATCCATTCAACAAGCACTTTCAACTGCAGCGTATCTCGCTGAGCCAGCAGGAGCAGTGCGCGGTCTGTGCTTCAGGGAGTGTCGCCCATGCTGTTTAAGTCGAAGAAGTCAACGATTGCGATCTCTATCGCGCGCGGCGTCCTGGACTCGGGTTTTGACGAATGCGATCGGTACGATGCTGACGAAACCGGCGGTCGTCTGCTCGGTACCTACCGTCAAAACAAGAACCATCTTGATATTGAGGTCACGGGAGTCCTGGAGCCAGGTCCGAACGCACAACGTACGCCAACGTTTTTCATGCAGGACGGCGACTATCAGGAAAAGTTGTTCCGGGAGATCGAGGCCGCGCACCCCGATGTCGAGCATCTTGGCAATTGGCACACGCATCACGTCAACGGCTTGCAAACATTGAGCGGCGGCGACAAGGCGACCTACAATCGGGTCGTCAATCATGACAAGCACAATACCGACTTCTTCTATGCGCTGCTGGTCGTCAAAAAGAACCGCAGCCATCCCCGCTACACAGTGAAGCACTTCATCTTCCGTCGCGGCGCCGACAATTTCTATGAAGTGCCCCATAGCGAGGTTCAGCTCGTCGACGTGCCGCTGTTGCGGCCCGCCAACCACGCCGCACCCGTGAGGGAGCGATCGAACGCACCACAGACAGCGGCCAACCCTGAACGGGTCAAAGACCAGGATTTCTTTTCAGACTTCTACCCGGGGATGAAGGTACTTCTCGCCAAGGAGATGAACGCACCCTATTGGAAAGGCTCGTTGCCGCTGGTGGATGGCTCGCGGGCCGATATCGTGGCCGTCGAAGATCCCGAAGATGCGACGAGATCCTATTCCATCGTCAGCTCCTGTAAGAATCCGATGTTGGCAGAGACGCTGGCGAAATATCGGGCTCGCAAATTTCCGTCCGCACGACACGCCGTCATTAATTTGGAGCGTGACCTAAATCAGGGACTTTATCAGGGCCGCGGGGGCAAGGGATGAACATCGTTGCGGTGAATGTTGGCCAAGGCGCCCTTGTAATTGTGCGCCATCAAGGGGAGGCCATCATTGTTGATTGCCAGGTCCCGGCATCGGGGGATGACACCGTGGCCTCCGTCAAGCAAATGATGGCTCTGGCGCTCAAAAATAATCGTGTCAGAGGTTTGATCCTGACGGGATTTGACAGCGACCACAGCGAGATTGTCGGCGCGTCGATCGTGCTGCGCAAGTATCGACCTGACTGGATTATGTACCCCAGTTATTACAAGGATACGGCCGAGGCCAAACGGGTGTTTGCCCTCATCGCGAGTGAGGTGAAGGCCCGGCAGGATACGAACAATCCCCTCACCCGCATCGGGGTTCGGCTTGATCGGCTTGCGAGCCGCACTCTTACCGGTCTCTCGGACAAATTTGATTTCGAGCTGTTCTCGCCGCACACCGAGGACATGGATTCGTCCAACAACTGCAGCATCGTGCTCAAGTTGACTGGCAGAGGATCGGGTGGATTTTCCTACCTGATTACGGGCGATACCGAGAACCCGCGATGGGACACTATCAGCAGGCTTTTTGGCAGCGCCCTGAAATCTCACGTTCTTGCGGCGCCTCACCATGGATCGAGGAACGCAACCCATCCTAAGTCGCTGCTCGACATCGCCCCCCATACTATTCTGATCAGCGCGGGCGTGGAGAGCCAGTATGGACATCCGCACTCTCAAGCATTGCAGGTGTACGCGCGAGTGGCCAAGCACGTCTTTTCAACCCACATGGAAGGTGGGGTCTCGCTGCTCACACAGCCCGGCCAAACGGAGATCACGACGACGCTGATCCGGCCCATGGGCGCTCAAGCCGACGTTGCCTGACCAGGTGGGTATGGAAGACCCGACGAAAGCAAAGATCGGGCTAGCTCTCTCGGGCGGCGGCTCGCGCGCGATAGCATTCCACCTTGGATGCCTGCGCGCGCTCGATAATTTAGGGCTACTGGACCAGATTGCCATCGTGTCGACGGTGTCGGGTGGCAGCGTTATTGGTGCTTATTTTCATGCGCACGGCGGCGATTTCCCTTCCTTTGAGATGAAAATCCGAGACCTTCTGGCGGAAGGTCTCGTAAAGCGCATGTGCCGCAAGCTGTTGAGCCCGCTTGGGTTCAAACTTATGGCGGCGTCGCTGCTAATCGGTGCCGTGGCACTTGGCACTTTGCTCGTCCGTATTCACGACGCGCAGCGTTTCGGACTGATCAAAAATTTCATCTTTCCATATCTCGGGCAACTCGATCGCCAATTGCCCAACCCTCCTCCGGATTTGGTTCGCCGGGAGGAAACTCATTCGTATCCTACGAACTTCAACGCAATGCCGGTCGACTGGATAGATCGACTAAGCCGGCGGGGCGAGCAGCTCACAATCTGTCTGGCGCGCGCGTACTTGCCGCATCTCCTCAATGATCCGTCAAAATTGAACCGCGCTCAAACTGCCTAGGAGCGTGCCATGCTGCGCGGAGCCGCCGACAGGGTTTGGGAGTCCTGTCAAAGTTGTGAGTCCAAACGTCGCGCCTCAACCGCACCAGTCTCGCACTAGAATAACGCGAACGAAACGCCGCAAACGCGATGGAACTCGAGCGAAACTGCAGCAAAATCAACAAAGCTGGTCGATAGGCTGCCGCCCATAACGGCCTGGTTGCTGGTTCGAGTCCTGCGAGCACTTATCGGAAATTCGCCCGCGCTAGATTCTTGACTTGAAATGTTAGGTCCACGGAATTCAGCCGGCTGGAGCGTGGCCTGCGACCCACGCCAACGCTCCCGAACGAAAGCAGCAAGTGACAAGCGGATGCGAGCTAACGTCAACTTCCGCATCAGGAGACGAATGGAATCCGTGGCGCCTACACCCATGCCGCCGAATTCAGGCAAGAGCGCCGTGCTGTTGATGCGGTAGTGGGAGCACGGTCGTGTCATCAAAATGAGTGCCTGAGGAAATGCGCGTTCAAAGTGGTGTTGCCCCCTTAAATCGCGCGTCCACTAGTTCGACATATTGGTGTCAAGGAGCGCCAAAAGTGAGCGCACCACTACTAGTCGCCGACGTCCGATCATTGTCGTGATGATACGCCCAGTTCCTATCAACTCGTAAAGCTTCGTGCGTCCCAAGCCGGTCACTACGCATGCATCGTCAATCGTGCAGCTGAGCCGCTGGGCGAATGGCATCGTACTCGGTTCTGCGGCATTCGGAGCGGATAGATTAACTTGTGACTGTTGTCCGCCAGTTTTCTCTCGTCGATTGTGTCTCACGTGGCCCTCCTATTCGCACAAAACTCGACAGGACAAGAGTTGATTGTGCGACGAGCAACGTCAATGCGAACACCCGAGAGCGCTCGCGTACGACAGCGCACGTCAGCGGGGGTTTGAATATTTCCGGATATCAAGGGCGACGAGGAAATTTTTCGCGAATGCGCCAGCCACAGCGACGCATTGCGCCGAGGCCAGTCTGCTAAATGTAGGCAGTAAATTCCCTAAGCGTTCGCCGCTGTTCACCAGCGTCTTATTCAACCATTATTCAACGAACGTGGCTGATGGCGACCTAAGTGCCTGAGTTTGCTGGCGCTCCCTAGGGGAATCGAACCCCTGTTTCAGCCTTGAGAGGGCCGCGTCCTAACCGCTAGACGAAGGGAGCGTGAGGGAGAGGACATAGCCTCGAATTTTGCCGGCGGCAAGCGGGGATCGAGGGGTTTCAGAAGCGCTCTCCGCCGTCGTCCTGGCGAAAGTCAGGACCCATTACCCCATACGCGGATGGTTAAGCCCGATCGGAGTGACGATCTCGTTCGTGGAAACCGGATTCGGTGGCTATGGGTCCTGGCTTTCGCCAGGACGACGGCTGCTGCCAGTTTCCGGGGCCAGCCCTACGGCTCATTGACAAATTTCAGCTTTCCGGCGGGCCGCAAGGTGTGGACGTCGAAGGTGCGGATTTCGGTGACTCCGCCGACATCGAGCGTCACCACCAGCCGGTCGCCGGCGACGCCGGTCGCCACGATTTTGGCGCCCTTCGGCAGGGTGGCGGTGACGTCGCTGGGCGCCTCGGCCGCCCTTCCCTCCGACTTGAAAAGGCGGTAGCCCACCCCGATCAGCACGGCGCAGATTGCCAGCGCCGTGGTCAACCCCGCGATCAGCATCATCCGCCGCACCCGCGCAAACAGCGCGGCCTGCTCGGGGCTCGGTTCGGGAACAGCGGTATCAGACGTCGTCATGGAAAGCTCGGGTTCAGCGCAACGGTTGGAGGTCGTGGTCGGCGGCGACGAGGGCTCGGCCCGGCTCGACCTCGTGCTGGCGGCGCACCTCGCAGATCTGTCGCGATCAAGGCTGAAAGCCCTGATTCTGGCGGGCGCGGTGAACCTCAGAGACACCGCAGTCCGCGACCCCGCTTATCACGTCACATCCGGCGATACGATCACAATCGACGTGCCGGAGGCGGCCCCGCCGGAGCCCAAGGGCGAGGACATCGCGCTCGACATCGTGTTCGAGGACGACGACATCATCGTCCTCAACAAGCCGAAGGGGCTGGTGGTGCACCCCGCGGCCGGGCACGAGACCGGCACGCTGGTCAACGCGCTGATTGCCCATTGCGGCGCCTCGCTGTCCGGCATCGGCGGGGTGCGCCGGCCCGGCATCGTGCACCGACTCGACAAGGACACCACCGGGCTGATGGTGGTCGCCAAGAACGACCTCGCCCATCAATCGCTATCAGCGCAATTCGCCGACCACGGCCGCACCGGACCGATGCGGCGCGGCTACATGGCTTTCGCCTGGGGCACCCTTGGCCGCCATCGCGGTACGGTGGATGCACCGATCGACCGGCATCCGTATGCGCGGGACAAAATGGCGGTGCGGCAGGGTGGCCGCGAGGCCGTCACGCACTGGGAAATCCTGGAGAGCTTCACGGGCCGCGACGGCAAGCCGATCGCGGCGCTGCTCGCCTGCGAGCTCGAGACCGGCCGCACCCACCAGATCCGCGTCCACCTCGCCCATATCGGGCACCCGCTGATGGGCGATGCCGTCTACGGCCCGCATTTCAAGACCAAGGCGAACCAGCTCGCGCCTGCGGCGCAGGCGGCCCTGACCGCTCTTGGGCGCCAGGCGCTGCACGCCTATCTGCTGGTATTGGAGCACCCGAGAAGCGGAGAACTTCTGCACTGGGAGGCGCCCTTGCCGGAGGATTTGCTTCTCCTCCAGGGCACTCTGAAAGCGGCGCTATGACGCTGGCCGATTCAGAAAAGCTTTACATTACAAAAAGTTATGGCAGCCACACGGGGACGTGACGTCAGTAATCCTTCCCTAAATGACCCCCCATGGGGTATATTGCGCCTGCGTTGAAATGACCAACGCGGAACATCGCAGCACCGATCGGCTTTAACCAAGCGGTCGTCTGCCTGGCCCGCCGCTATCGGGGGCCTGAACCTGTTTGGAGGGCGCACTATGGCCCGTACCGCTACCCTGCCGGTCCTCAATGGAGAATCCGGCCTTTCCCGTTACCTCGGCGAAATCCGCAAGTTTCCGATGCTGGAACCCCAGCAGGAATACATGCTCGCCAAGCGTTGGCGCGAACACGATGATCGCGACGCCGCGCACCAGCTCGTCACCAGCCATCTCCGGCTCGTGGCCAAGATCGCCATGGGCTATCGCGGCTACGGCCTGCCGATCTCCGAGGTCGTCTCGGAAGGCAATGTCGGCCTGATGCAGGCGGTGAAGCGTTTCGAACCCGAGAAGGGTTTCCGTCTCGCTACATACGCCATGTGGTGGATCAAGGCGTCGATTCAAGAGTACATCCTGCGTTCGTGGTCGCTCGTGAAGATGGGCACCACCGCGAACCAGAAGAAGCTGTTCTTCAACCTGCGCAAGGCGAAGAGCAAGATCTCCGCGCTGGACGAAGGCGATCTCCGTCCCGACCAGGTGGCCATCATCGCCAAGCGTCTCGGCGTCACGGCGCAGGACGTGATCGACATGAACCGCCGCCTCGGTGGCGACGCGTCGCTCAACGCACCGATCCGCGACGACGGTGAAGCCGGCGAATGGCAGGACTGGCTGGTCGACAATTCGCCCAACCAGGAAGCCATGCTGGCCGAGCACGAGGAATATGATCACCGCCGGGACGCGCTCAATGGCGCCATGGGCGTGCTCAACCCGCGCGAACGCCGCATCTTCGAGGCCCGTCGCCTCGCCGATGAGCCGATGACCCTGGAAGACCTTGCCGCCGAGTTCGGCGTGTCGCGCGAGCGCGTCCGCCAGATCGAGGTCCGCGCCTTCGAGAAGGTGCAGTCCGCGGTCAAGGGCACGATCGCAAGGGCCGAACAAGCCGCGCTGGAAGCCGCGCACTAAGCGCGAGGATCCGGCGCCAGAGACTGGCGGATCGAAGAGACAAGAAGCCGGCGGCAACGCCGGCTTTTTTTTGTTGGGGTGCAACCTCCCCGTCATGCCACGCGAAAGCGGGGCATCCAGTACGCCGCAGCGCTTGTTGCAAGAGCGAGTATGCCAAAGCTCTTCTCTGGAATACTGGATCGCCCGGCTAAACCGGGCGATGACAGCCGGGTTGTGGCTCTGCCTTGAACCCGTGCTGCCGGTCAACCGACCAAAGGGATTGGGCCGATAGCCCCAAGAGAACGGACGGGGCGCCGTGGCGATCATTCTGCAATCCACCGTCGGCGGCTTCTCCGCCCAGTTCATGCGCAAGCTGCCGCTGGTCGAGCAGGCGATGCGCGACCACGGGCTCGAGCCATCGGAATTCGTGATCTCCAAGGACAACGCCTCGACCGCGACGGTGCCGTTCGTCGGACCGTTCTTCTACGATTACAGCGTGTTCTTCGGCGACGACCAGTTCACCGTCACCGAGCCGAACGACATGGTGTTTCTGGAGTTCTTCTTCAAACGCGTGCTGGCTGCCGACGGCCCGCCGGAGCTGCCGGAGCGGCCGGGATTGATCCGGCGCCTGTTCGGCTGGATGGCGCAGACGGTGTGACCCCCTTCGTCATTCCGGAGCGCGCGTAGCGCGAACCCGGAATGACGAGTGAGAGCGCTCACTCCCCCCAAATCCTTGCCAGCGTCGCGAGCCAGCAGCCTTCGCAATAGCGGGCGTCCTTGTAGTCGATCCAGTTGTGCGCATAGACGTGGTCGAGCGGGATGCCGTAGCGCGCGCGCAGCAGCTGGACCAGGATCTTCCATGCCCCGACCTGCGCCGGGGTCGGGCCGGTCGTGACATCGGGATAGTTGCCGGCGAACTCGACACCGATCGAATTGTCGCGCACGACCTGACGATAGGTCGGCCTGTTATCGATGTACTTGTTGTCGTTGCGGTTGGCGCCGTCGCCATGGGTCGGCACCAGATTCTCCGCGACCGCCCAATAGACCGTGCCGTCGGTCTCGACCCACACCGTGACGCCGCGCCGGGTCGGATTCTTAAACTGCTCCAGCGCGCCACCGCGCGCGGAGCCCGTTGGCCCCTCGGTCTGGTGCACGATGATGTTGCCCCAGGAATGGGCGTTGCCGACATCGCCCCAGGGCGCGAGCCAGACGATCTTCAGGCCGGGAATGTCGGGCGTGCCCGAGCTGCGCGCGACTTTGGCGAGCTCGGCATCCGTTGCGGCAGCGGGAGCGATCAGCAGCGCGGCCAGAATGGCCGCAAACAGGCGAGACATCATCATCCGGGTCCCATGCGACCCAAGCCTAGCACGGCCTCAGGCGAATTTGCGCGTGGCCTCGACCGGTCCGGCCGGCTCCGGCGAGAGCGGCGGGGCCGGATCATAGACGGCAAGATCGTTCTTGCCGTTCTTCTTGGCGGCGTAGAGCGCGTGATCGGCGTGCGCGATCAGGCGATCCGCAAATTGGCCGATGCCGCGGTCCCATTCCGCCACACCGATCGAGATCGCGATCGGGATGTCGGTGCCGGCGCAGCCGGCGGCATCCTTGCGACAGACCTCCAGCACGCGGTGGGCGATCATCGCACCTTCGCGCAAGGAGGACGACGGCAGCACGACGCAGAACTCGTCACCGCCGGTGCGGGCGAGCATGTCGCCCGGCCGCAGCCGCGTCTGGGCCATCAGGGTGAAGTGCTGCAGGCAGGCGTCGCCCGCAGCGTGTCCATGGGTGTCGTTGATGGTCTTGAAGCCGTCGATATCGATCACCAACAGCGAGAACGGCTCGCCGCTGCGCTCCGAGCGGGCGCATTCCTCGGCCAGGCGCTGGAGCAGATGGCGGCGATTGGCGACGCCGGTGAGATCGTCGAGCAGCGCGAGGTCGGCGACCTCATTGCGCAACCGGTCCATCGCCATCAGCAGGAAGCCGAAATTGAGCGTCATCGACAGGAACAGGAGCGCCAACACCATCACGGCATGAGACTGGCTGCCGGCCAGCGACGAGAAGTCGCCGCCGAGCAGATTGCCCAACGTACGCGCCACGAAGATCGCGATCACGGTGATGATCACGACGCCCGACAGCCGCGCGCCCGGGCTGACACGGCCTTCCGGCGGCGACAGCAACAGCGGCAACGACAACAGCAGCGGCAGGGCCTGACCAATGGTGTAGCAAAGCATGCGCAGCGGCATGTGGTCGAAGACGAATTTGAAGAACATGATGCCGCCGATGCTCAAGGCCGCCGATGCGAGCATGAGGCGCCAGGACACCGGCCGATCGTAGAATCGATGGATGCCGATCGCAGCGAGAGAGGTCGCTGCGATGACGCCGGCGCCGGCGATCAGGAGTGGCAGAGGCGACGTGACGAACAGGCGGATCAGGCCCGTCAACGCCCCCGACGCGCCGACAAAGGCCGACGCCATCCAGAACCGCGCAGCCTCGAATTTCGGATAGGAGCGCATCACGTAGGCCCAGATCAGGCCCAGCGCAAGGAAGTTGAAGACGAAAACCGTCCAAAGCGTCGGCACGTTCAGCATGGCGCCCGCCATGCGCGCAGCATCCCGCCCCCTGTCTTTGACAGCCGTTCGTCCATGACCCCGTCCCCGTGTTCTTGCGGAGGACAATGCCCGCCTTGCGCTTAACGGAGTCTCACTGCGAACTTCGAAAGCCCGCCTTTGGTTTTGGATTCGTGAACGGCGCGCGGCGATTGTCGGATCGTTAGGCATGTCGCCGACGTCCATGTGTGGTGGCTGCCGCGCGTGCTGCGATGCGCCTTCGCGGACAAAAACGACCGAAAATGCATCTGAGCTGTGGATAACGCGATGACACAGATGTGACGGCGCGGGGCAGGAGCGCGCGAATCTGCTGAGCTTGTCGTCGAGGATGTTGCGAGGCTGGCCCTCCGCCGAGCATCCCTCGTGTCGCGTTTCACCATTAACCCTCAAGAGGATCCTATGGCTAAGAAAGCGAAGAAGGCGGCGAAGAAGAAGGCGAAGAAGGCCAAGAAGGCGAAGAAGAAGTAACGAGGCTTCTTTTTCTTTGCCCGGGTGGAGCCTCGCTCCGCCCGGGCTTCGGGCAAGGCTTGAGAGATTGCAGGTGGCGGGCGCAAAGCCCGCTTTTTTATTGGCTATCGCTCGGCAAACGCGAGCTTGGCGCCCAGCAGCGCAAAGCCTGCCGCGAAACTGCGGCGCAGCCAGGCCATCACACCCGGCTGCGAAATCACGCGCTCGCGCACCGCGGCGGCGCAGAGGCCGTAGACCACGAACACCGCAAACGTCATCGCCATGAAGGCGCCGCTCAATTCCAGCATCCGCGCCAGCACATGGGACTCCTCCGCCGCAATGAACTGCGGCAGAAAGGCGAGAAAGAAGATCGAGAGCTTTGGATTGAGGATATTGATCAGGAAGCCGGTGACGATGACGCGGCCGCTCGGCCGCTCCTTGATCTCGGCCTCGACCGCAAGCGCACCTCGCTCGCGCAGCGCCTGCCAGGACATGTAGAGCAGATAGGCGACGCCGCACCATTTCAGCGCGGCAAAGGCGAGAGCGCTGGTGTGGAGCACGGCGGCCAATCCGAGCATCGCCGCGGTCATGTGCGGCACGATCCCGAGCGTGCAGCCGAAGGCGGCAGCTATGCTGGCCCGCGAGCCGCGCGTCAGGGCCGCGGCGAGCGTGTAGAGCACACCCGTCCCCGGAGAAGCCACGACGATCAGCGAGGTCAGCAGGAACGACCAGGACATGTCATGTCCCTACCACCCCTGCCCGGCCCGGAGAAGTCACGAGACGGTCAGTGCGTCCACGGCGAGGCGCTGCGCTCGGACAATTGCGCGATCTCGGCCTCGCGCAGCACGTCGAGCGGCGCCCATGGCTTGGCCCAGAATTTCGCGCCGTCAGGCAAGGCCTGCATCAACGGCCGGCCGGAGGTGACGACGACGTCGAGCTTCGGATTGCGGTCCTTGGCGACGTGCGCCAGCTCGACGCCGTTCATGCGGCCAGCGAGCTGCACGTCGGTCAGCATCAGGCAGAGCGCGCCGGCGTTTTTGTCCAGGACAAGTTCGGCTGCCTCGGCGCTTTCGCATTGGATGACCTCGAATCCACTTTCCTCCAGAAGGAGGCAAAGCATCTCGCGCTGCATGACATCGTCTTCAACAATCAACGCGGTCGCCTGATATGGCTGTGCTTGTCCCATTGGCCGCTCCCAAAATGCGCTCTTGGCCCCAGTAACGTATGTTAAGGGCGCGAGCTGCAGATGGTTCGGTTCCAAACTGAAAAAGTGTACATAGAGGTTCCACGCGTTCGCCGGTGATGACGCGCGCGAGTGGCGCAAGTCCGCAGTCTCACCAACCTGCCGTCACTGCCCCATCAACCGATCCGCAAAATATCCGATCGTCTTGCGGTAGATCAGCGCCCTGTTCCACTCGCGCATCGCCTCGAAATTCGCGGTGCCTTCGCCATAGGGTTGGCCCATCTTGAAGCCGCTGGTGTGGAGCAGGTTCGCGGTCGAGGCGAGCACGTCGGGGACGCTGTGGCGCAGGTCGACGCGGCCATCGCCGTCGAAATCGACGCCGTATTTGATGTAGGACGACGGCAGGAACTGGGTCTGGCCGATCTCGCCGGCATAGGCGCCGATGAGGTCGCGCAGCGGCAGGTCGCCGCGCTGCACGATCTTGAGCGCAGCGAGCAACTCGCCCTGGAACAGCTCGGTGCGGCGGCAGTCATGCGCCAGCGTGGTGAGCGTGCGGATCACCGGCAGCTTGCCCATGTCGCCCTTGCCGAAATCGCTTTCCAGGCCCCAGATCGCGACCAGGATCTGCCGCGGCACGCCGAACTGCTGCTCGATGCGCGACAGCAGCGCAGCGTGACGCTGCAACAGCGCACGCCCGCCATTGATGCGGCCGGGGCCGACGCGGGTGGAGACATACTGCTCAAAGCTCTTGTTGAAGGTGTAGCGCTGGCGCCGGTCGAACGCGAGCACGGCGCCATCCTCGGTGATTCCGCTGAACGCGGCGCTCGTCACGCTCGCGGAGACGCCGGCTGCCTGCGCTTCCGAGGTCATGCCAGCGACAAAGCTGTTGAAGTCCCCACCGCAGCGCGCAGCCTCCGCTTGGCTGCCAGCCAGAGAGAGGATGAAGGCAGCGACCAAGCCTCGTCCGAGCATCACGGCGTATCTCAACATGCGGGAAAATCCTCTGGAAAATGTGCGCGAAGCAGCGCTGCGATCATGCCCGGGAACAGCGGAACGGTCAAAGCCGCGAGCCTTAGCCTTCAACGACGACCAGCCATCGATGCGCGGCGGCTCGAGGATCGCGTCGTACAAAGCGCCAAACCTGAACGACAGGGAAACTGACCCAGCGCTTCGAGAGCACGCTGCAACCCGCGATGACGATCGGCTCAGCTCCGACGCGTTCGCTGCGACGGCAACGCCGGCACGATTTAACTTGCCACCTCATGGCGCAAGTTATAGCGTTCTATTCTAGGTTGTCGCCCCGCCAGCCCCGGGCGGCACTGAAGACCAAAAATAAACGGCGGGCTTTTCGGCCCGCCGTTTATTGAGGTCAGGGTCGCATCGACGACACGAGGCGCCTGGCACTGCGATCGGGCGAACGGATTACGTCGCGCAGAAAGCCCTCCGGCCGACCCTCGCAGCCGCCAAAGTCGTTTGACTATGGCGTCCTGATCGACGACAAGCCCCCATGGCCAAAAAACCTGGAACCAATCCCAAGGGCGAATTCGCCTTTTTCAACGTCTTCTATGAAGACGGCTCACAGCGCTCCAACCGGCGGGTGCCTTCGGAGCTGCTCGGAGGCCTTGATGGCGATGAGCCGGCCCGTGCCTTCATCATGGAGCAGGACCGTGAGATCGCGGAAAAATCCGGCCGCCCCGCGCTGGAGATCAAAACCCTCGAGCGGGTCGGCGCGAAGAAGAAGTAGCGGCTCCGCCCGCGAGACACGCGAAACATTGGCACAAACAAGAACGGCGGGCCCTGGCCCGCCGCTTTTGTCTGGATTGGTGATGCCCGGACTCTCGTCCGGGCATGACACCTGAATCAGTTATCGAGGAACGACCGCAGCTTGCGGCTCCTTGACGGATGCTTCAGCTTGCGCAGCGCTTTCGCTTCGATCTGGCGGATGCGCTCGCGGGTGACCGAGAACTGCTGGCCGACTTCTTCCAGCGTGTGGTCGGTGTTCATGCCGATGCCGAAGCGCATGCGCAGCACGCGCTCTTCGCGTGGGGTGAGCGAGGCGAGCACGCGCGTGGTGGTCTCGCGCAGGTTCGACTGGATCGCGGCGTCGATCGGCAGGATCGCGTTCTTGTCCTCGATGAAATCGCCGAGGTGCGAATCCTCTTCGTCACCGACCGGCGTCTCCAGCGACAACGGCTCCTTGGCGATCTTGAGGACCTTGCGGACCTTCTCCAGCGGCATGCCGAGCTTCTCGGCGAGTTCTTCCGGGGTCGGCTCGCGGCCGATCTCGTTGAGCATCTGGCGCGAGGTGCGCACGATCTTGTTGATCGTTTCGATCATGTGCACGGGAATGCGGATGGTGCGCGCCTGGTCGGCGATCGAGCGGGTGATCGCCTGCCGGATCCACCATGTGGCGTAGGTCGAGAACTTGTAGCCGCGGCGGTACTCGAACTTGTCGACCGCCTTCATCAGGCCGATGTTGCCTTCCTGGATCAGATCGAGGAACTGCAGGCCGCGGTTGGTGTATTTCTTGGCGATCGAGATCACGAGACGGAGGTTGGCTTCCACCATCTCCTTCTTGGCCTGGCGGGCTTCGCGCTCGCCCTTCTGCACGGAGTGCACGATCTTGCGGAACTCGATGATCTCCAAGCCCGTGAGCGCTGCGAGCTGGTGCACCTCGTGGCGGAGGTCCTTGATGCGGTCCTTCTCGTGATGGACGAAATTCTTCCAGCCCTTGGCCGAAAGCTTCGAGACACGGTTGAGCCAGCGCGGATCGAGCTCCGAGCCGGTGTAGTTGCGCAGGAAGTCCTCGCGCGCGACGCCGTGGCTGTCGGCAAGGCGCATCAGGCGGCCCTCATGCGACACGAGGCGCTTGTTGATGTCGTAGAGCTGCTCGACGAGTGAATCGATGCGGGCCTGGTTCAGGCGCAGCGACTTCACCTCGACGATGATCTCGTCCTTCAGCTTGCGATATTTGCGCTCCTGGTGCGGCGAGAGCGAGGGCCCATGCGAGGTGCTCTCGAGCTGGTTCTGGATGTCCTGTTCCTGAAGCTTGCGCAGCTTCTTGTAGCTGTCGGCGATCTTGTCGAAGATCTCGACGACCTTCGGCTTGAGCTCGGCCTCGATCGCCGCAAGCGACATCTGGTTCTCGAACTCGTCGTCCTCGTCCATGTCGGCTTCGGCGGCGGATTCCGCAGGATCCTTCAGCGCTTCGCCGGTCGTTGCGCCGGCAGGCGCGGCACGGAACGGAGTTGGGGCCGGCGGCGCGGCCGGAGGCGCCACATGCGCAGGTGCGCCCGCTACCGCAGCAGCCTGGCCGCCTTCGGCCGGCGCTTCGCCGTTCTCGCCGGCGGGACCGCCGATCATCGCGGTGTTCATGCCGGCTTTGGCATCGGGGCCGGCATAGGTCGCTTCGAGATCGATGATGTCGCGAAGGAAGATCTTTCCTTCGTTCAATTCGTCACGCCAGATGATGATGGCCTGGAAGGTCAGCGGGCTTTCGCAGAGGCCCGCGATCATCGCCTCGCGGCCGGCCTCAATGCGCTTGGCGATGGCGATTTCGCCTTCGCGGGACAACAGCTCGACCGTGCCCATCTCACGCAGATACATGCGCACGGGATCGTCGGTGCGCTCGCCCGGCTCGCTCTTCTTGACTTCGGTGACGGCCTTCTGCGTGACCTCGACGAGCTCGTTGTCGGTCTCGTCCTCGCCACCCTCGTCCTTGTCCTCCTCGCCTTCGCTATCGTCGGCTTCGGTGACGTTGATGCCCATGTCCGAGAGCATGGACATGATGTCCTCGATCTGCTCGGGCGAGGTCTGGTCGGACGGCAAAACTTCGTTGAGCTGATCGAAGGTCACGAAGCCGCGCTTCTTGGCCTGCTTGATCATCTTCTTGACTGCCGCGTCGGACAGATCGAGCAACGGCGACGGCGCGTCCTGGGAGTCCTTCTCCGGCGCGTCCGCTGCCTTGTCGTCTTTTTCCTTGTCTTTCGCCTGCAGCGTCTTTGCCTTGGTGGCCATCCATTGCTCCTAAACGCGCTTCATGCAGAAGGCTCAAAGGCCTGCCCGCGTGAAATCACTTGAACCTGTTGCTCGACGCTCTCGCTTCGTCAGATCGCGACACGGAAAGGGCGGCGCGAACCTCTGATCGCCACCCCCAACTTTCTCTCGCCGGATTTGCCTAACGCTTCGTGAGCACCTTTGTCGCAGCGGATGCAGGTGAAGTGCCAACAGCTATGCGCGGATTCATTCCTGACGCGTCTGTTCTGCCTGCGGCCGCCTGGGGGCCAAAGTGCTACAAGAGCGTTAAGCCTCGATTAACCCTGTTTTTGCCGCCAAACCTTGGATTTGGCGAGTCTTTTAGCGGTTCCGGCTCCGACCGTCCGCATGATTCTTTCATCACACGCTCTTCTGGAACCGGCCCGACAGCTCGCCAAAACCCTCGATCAGGGCCTCGGTGCCGTCGACTTCGCCTATCCGAGCCTTGACATCACGCAGCCACGCCAAATTGGCCTCGCTGGAATCCTCCCCCAAGGCCAGCTCGGCGTCTTTCAGCTCTCTAAGTAGTGAATGCCACTGCCGATGCAAGGCGACGAGCTGGTGCCAAGTGGAGAGAACGTCGTCCCGGGCCGCGCCTTCCCTGGCCCCCCACACCGCCTGGGTCGTGATTCCATTCTCAACTCTTTGAAGAAGCTGAGAAAATCCACTCTTCTCGATGTCGCTTCGCATCTTTTCAGCCTGCTCGCCGGGATCCGGGCTGTGGTGATGGTCATTGGCGAAAGCCGCGATGATGCCGGCCCGCAGCTTGTGGGCCTCGGGATGGGCCAGCTCCAGGGCGGCCACCTCCTCGAGGTGCTCATGCAGCAGCCAGGGATGGTTGATCAGGATTTGCAGGATCAGGGCTTCCCGGCGGGAGATGGCACTGCGCTGCCCCCGCATGATCGGGCTCGCCGCCAGTTGGGCGCTCGCCGCCTGATAGGGGCCGGAGGGGAGCGGCGTGGGGCCCGGTGCGCCGCGGCGTCCCTGGCCGCCGAATCGATTCGCCTGCCCGGCGCCGCGAGGCTGGAATTGGCGGCCGGCGGGGCCGGAGCGGAAATTGCCCCGGCCGGCAAAGCCGCCGCGTCCGCCGTCCGGCGCAAAGGTGCGCTGGAGTCGCTCGGCGAGATCCTGGCGATAATAGCGCCGGACCACCTCGTCGCGGATGCCGTTCGACAGCTCCTTGATCCGCGCCTCCAGCGCGGCGCGGCGTTCGGGTGTAGCGAAATTGCCGCCTTCGAGCTCGCGCGACCAGATCATGTCGGCGAGCGGTCGCGCGGCTGCAATAACTTCCTCGATCGCACCACGACCGCCCGAGCGCACGAGATCGTCGGGGTCCTGTCCTTCCGGCAGCAATGCGAAGCGCAGGCTCTTTCCCGGTGCGAGGAACGGCAGTGCCAGGTCGGCGGCGCGATAAGCAGCTTTTTGACCTGCCTTGTCGCCGTCGAAGCAGAGGATCGGCTCGTCCGCCATCTTCCAGAGCAGCGCGAGCTGGTTTTCGGTCAGGGCAGTCCCGAGCGGCGCGACACTGCCCGGAAAGCCCGCGGTGACCATGGCGATGACGTCGACATAGCCTTCGACCACGATCAGCGCGCTGCCGTCGTGGGTGGCTTTGCGCGCGGTCTGGTGGTTGTAGAGATTGTCGCCCTTGTGGAAGAGCGGCGTCTCCGGCGAGTTCAGGTATTTTGCCGCAACGTCCTTTTCGAGCGCGCGCCCGCCGAAGGCGATGACGCGGCCGCGCAAATCGGTGATCGGAAACATCACGCGATCGCGAAAGCGGTCATAGGGCACGGGGATGCCGTCACCGGCAACGAGCAGGCCGGTCTCGACCATGTCATCGACCGAGACGCCGAGCTTGCCGAGATGCTCCTTCAGCGCAAAGCGATCGGGCGGCGCGTAGCCGATACGGAACTGCAATTGCGTTGCCGGCGAGAGCGCCCGGTCGGCAAGATAGCCACGCGCTTTCGCACCCACACGCGACGCCAACGTTTCCGCGAAAAACTTGGCGGCAAGATCCATGACATCATGCAGCGACTTGCGCCGTTGCTCGTGCCGCGCCGCATCCGGCGTCACCGCCGGCAGCGGCAGGCCCGCCATGTTGGCGAGCCGCTCAACGGCTTCGGCGAACGGCAGGCCGTCGGTCTCCATCACGAAGCTGATGATGTCGCCGTGCTTGCCCGAGGAGAAGTCGTGGTAAAAACCCTTTTGGTCGTTGACGTAGAAGGAGGGCGTCTTCTCCTGCTGGAACGGCGACAGTCCCTTCCACTCGCGCCCAGCCTTCTTCAACTTGACGCGCTTGCCCACGACTTCGGAGACCGAAAGCCGGGCACGCAGCTCGTCGAGGAATTGGGGCGTAAAGCGCATGGGCTGTGTGTAGCGCGAACCGGAGTGAGTCGGGCGAAGGATCAGGGATATAGGTGCGGCCGGTTCTAAAGTTAGGTTTGTCTGGGTTATGCGGGTTATTCGACCTATGCACAGGGAGGAAAGTTTCTCGCGAAACGAAATCCCCACCCGGAGTTCCTAGACTACCCGCCCATGCAACAATCAGTGTCGAGCTTTCCCAGCGGGACCGGAATCGTTGACATACAACGATTACGTTTGTATATACAGGCATACGATGAAGTCGCGGCTACGGCTTCAGACGTCATAGCAAACCTCATGCGCGGCAAAATGCGGTGTCATTTGGATACTTTGCCATGACGGAAGATTTGCAGTTGCTGTTCGCGGGCGTTCGCGACTTCGGATGGGATCCGAAGAAGCGCGCGACCAACTTGCGAACTCACGGAATCGACTTCGAGGACGCGCGCGGAATTCTCGAAAGCTATACCTTCATCCGTCGATCGGATCGCAATGACGAAGTCAGGTACCAAATCTTCGGTTACATCGACGGGCGGGAAGTCGCGGTCACCTGTGCGATCCGCGGGACGGTCTGCCGGCTCATCTCGGTCCGGCGTGCGCGAGAAGACGAACGGCAGAAATACTACAATCGTTTCAAGGGACTCCCCGAGGAAAGGGAAGACTGACTGGGCTCGCGTCGACGCGTTGACGGATGAAGACATCGCCGAGGCTGTCGCCAACGATCCCGATGCGGTGCCGATCGATATCGACTGGTCGGACGCTGTGCTCGTGATGCCACCCAAGAAGAAGGCCATCTCCATCCGGCTTGACGAGGATGTGCTCGATTTCTTCAAGCGCGAGGGCAAGGGCTATCAGCGGCGCATGAATGCGGTGCTGCGCTCCTACATGCAGCAGAAGTCGAAGCCGAAGAAGCGGGCTTGACCGGCTCGACGTTAGTTTGATCTCGCCCTCTTTCCGTCATTCCGAGGCGATGCGACAGGCCGCGCGAAGAGCGGCCCGCAGCATCAAGCCCGGAATCCATTTCTCCCAGCATCCCGGCGGCGCGATGGATTCCGGGCGCGCGCCAACAGGCACGCCCCGGAATGACGGGAAAAGCTTGAACCGCGCCCGGTTCCACGCTTCCATGGGCCATGTTCAGGACGTTTCGAGGCGGCCAGAGCGGGGGCTGGCGGGTGACCTCGGTTTCGCCGGTGACGGGCGAGCCCCTGCCTTTCATGCCGGCGCTCTCGGTGATCGACGGCGATGCCGTCTCGTTGCCGCTGGTGCCCTCGCGCAATGCGTGGCGGCTGGTCGGCGTCCCCAGCGCGCTTCGCTACACCGAGCGCGTCGAAAAGCAGCAGCTCACCGCGGTCCAGGCCGGGCTCGGCCGGATCGAGGCCACTTGCGCGGCGCTGATCCCGATCCGCAAATCGCAGGCGTGGTGGGAGCTGACGCAGGAGGAGCGGCGCAAGATCTTTGAAGACAGATCGCACCACATCGCCAGCAGCTTGCGCTTCCTGCCCGCGATCGCGCGCCAGCTCTATCATTGTCGCGACCTCGGCGAGCCCTTCGATTTCCTCGCCTGGTTCGAATTCGCCCCCGCGCATGGCTCGCTGTTCGAGGAGTTGGTGGCGATGCTGCGGCAAACCGAAGAGTGGACCTATGTCGAGCGCGAGGTCGATGTGCGCGTGGTCAAGGAAGTGCTGTCCGCCTAGTGCTGCAGAAAGCGGCCGGATGCGATGCGCGGCAGATCGGTGACCGGCCAGTTGTAGATATAGGTCCAGGCCTTCTCGATCGTGCCGTCCGCGCGCGTCACGTCGACCAGCTTGCGCAGATATTCCGTCGGCTCCGGAAAGCCTTCGCCGCAGGCCTCGTACATGTCGAGTTCGCGCAGCAGTTCGTCCCCCGCGCGCAGATGGAACAGCTCGCCATGGACGAGATCGGACGGCGCGTCCGACAGCAGCAATCCCGGATAGTGCTTGATGAGCACCAGCCTGCCGCGGCAGGTCGCGTCTCCGAGGAAGTCCGCATGGCCCGCAAGCAGCCGCGCCATCGGATGGTCGAAGCCGCGCATCAGGGTGCCGTAGACGAAGAGACGATCGGAGGTCATGCGCGCTCTATAAACTCTCGACGCCGTCATTGCGAGGAGCTCTTGCGACGAAAGCAATCCAGACTGTCGCCGCGAAGGGAGTCTGGATTGCTTCGCTACGCTTGCAATGACGAACGCCACTCACCCCGCCGTCAGCACCTCCTCACTCACCACCTCGAACTTCTTCAACTCCATCCGGCCAAAGCTCGTCGACAGCGCGACATCGGCGGCGTCGCGGCCGGTGGCCATCAGGATGCGGCCCTTGCGGGGAATGTTGTGGCGGGCGTCGAAGGTGAACCATTTGCCTGAGAGCCAGACCTGAAACCATCCGGAAAAATCCATCGGAGACGGATCCGGCGGAATGCCGATATCGCCCATATAGCCGGTGCAATAGCGCGCGGGGATGCCCATGCAACGGGAGAAGGTGACGGCCAAATGCGCGAAGTCGCGGCAGACACCGGTCTTCTGCTCGTAGACATCATGCGCCGACTTCATGTGATGGGCGTGCTGGTATCCGAACGTGACGTGCTTGTGCACGAACTCGGTGATCCCACAGACGCGTTTCCAGCCCGGTTCTGTCTTGGCGAACAGCGACCAGGCGATGTCGGTGAGCTTGTCGGTCTCGCAATAGCGGCTCGGCATCAGATAGAGCATCAGCTCGTTCGGCAGTTGCTCAATCGGGATCTGCTGAGCGCCCGGCATCACTTCGTCGGGCAGGCCGGTGTCGCGCACCAGCGCGCGGCCCTTCAACGTCACGCCGCCGGCCGGCGCGACGAGGCGGCCGCAGATGTTGCCGAAGGCGTCCTGATAGAAGCGGATGGGAACGTCGGGCTCCGCGACCACCGTCTCCTCGCCGATGATGTCGGCCTGCCGCGAGGGGTGGATGTTGAGCATGATCACCATCGGCGTCGGCTGCGCCGCCGCGTAGGTGATGTCGAAGCCGACCTTGATCTCCATCTACAAAACTTCTGCCTCCATCATCTGGTCGTTGTCCTGATCGTCCGACACCACCCTGATGGTCACTTCCATCCCGTCGAAGGCACCCGCAGGCCCGATATAGACGCCGTGCAGCGGGATCGCCTGCCGCGGATCGCGCGCCACCGCGACACGGATGAGGTCGCGTGTGCCGATGATGCTGTTGGTCGGATCGAACTCAATCCAGCCCGCGCTCGGCAAATAGACCTGCACCCAGGCGTGGGTCGAGCCGCCGCCGACGTGATGTCCCTCGACGTCCTCGGGCACGAAGATGTAGCCGGAGACAAATCGCGCGGCGATGCCGAGTTGGCGCAACGCCTCGATCATAAACAGCGCATAGTCCCGACAAGTTCCCGTGCCCGACTGCAATGTGTCGAGCGGGTGCTGGGTGCCGAGCTCATGACGCTTGCGATATTTGAACTGCTTGCGGATGCCATGCGTCATGCCGCTCAGGATCTTGAACGTTGGTGTCGGCGCGTCCTCGTCGAGAAAGCCGCGTGCCCATTCCCCGATATGGCCCTCGGCATCGGCATATTGCGGCGTGGTGTATTGCACCAGGTCGGGAAATTCCTCGTCGTCGTAGACGAACGGGTAGAAATAGGCGGGATCATCCGGCGTGAGCGCAAACTCCTCGACCGGATTGTGCTCGACGGTGACGTGCCAATCGAATGTCAACGTGTCCGCGCGTTCGTCGAAATTGGCGATCGCGACCGAGTTACCGAACACGTCGTGAATCCAGTGCAGCGACATCGGCACCGGCGAGATCTCGAGCCGGGAGTCGAGCACGCGCAGATCGTGCCCGTCGCGCGGACGGAGCATGATCCTGTGTTCGCCGAACGCCACGGGACGGTCGTAGCGATATTCGGTCTTGTGATGAATCGTCAGTAGCGGCATCGTCAGTCAATCATGGTGATTTTGGGCAGATCAATCTATAGCGATTCTGCCCAATTTGGGGGACGACTGCTTTTTCAATAGGCAATCAAGATGGCTTTAGACACAGCCGGCGCGATGGATCAACTCCTTGGCAGGGGCGACATTCCCCCAGTGCATGAGGTGAATGCAGGGGGAGCATCGCCTTTCCTGCTCACCTCTGATCACTATGGACGAGTGCTGCCGCATGCGCTCGGCGATCTCGGCGTCGCCGAGAGCGAGCTGACACGGCACATCGCCTGGGATATCGGCATTGCCGGTGTTGCCGAGCGGCTCGCCAAAATGCTCGATGCGCATCTGATCGCGCAGCGCTATTCGCGGCTCGTGATCGACTGCAACCGGCCGCCCGGCGCGCCAAGCTCGATCCCCGTGATGTCCGAAGCAACCGCAATCCCGGGCAATGAGGCAATCACCGAGGACGAGCGCCGGGCGCGGCGGCAGGAGATTTTCGAGCCGTACCATCACCGCATCAACGCGGTGATCGATGGCCGCGTGCACGACAAGCGGCCGACGGTGCTGGTGTCGCTGCACAGCTTTACGCCGGTTTATGCCGGCGTTGCGCGGCCCTGGCATATCGGCGCGCTCTACAACCGCGATACGGTGCTGCCGCAGCTGCTGCTGAAGCACTTGCGCAGCGAGGGCGATCTCGTGGTCGGTGACAACGAGCCCTATAGCGCGAGCGATCTCACCGACTATACCATCCCCGTGCATGCCGAGGCCCGCGGCCTCGTCAACACCGGCATCGAAATCCGCCAGGACTTGATCGCCGACCAGTCCGGCGAGCGGCAATGGGCGGAGCGGCTGGCGCGGATTTTCGCGAAGATTGAGGTCGAGCTGCGGGCGGAGCGGTTCGTGTAGCGAGCCGCTCCCACCGACATAGCCTGCAGACGGGGTTTCGAAAGCCGGGCTATTTCGCCCGGGTCAGCGCCAGCCAGATGCCGCCGCCGATCATGAAGCCACCAGAGACGCGCGACATCATCCGTGTACGGCGAGCCGAGAAAAATTTTCGCGCGCGCCCGGCGGCTGTGGCGTAAAGCGCATCGGTCATCGCGGCTGTCACCATGAAGGTGGCACCCAACAGTGCGACCTGCGGGAAATGGTCGCGGTTCATGTCCATGAACTGCGGGATGAAGGCGCCGAAGAACACCAGCACCTTCGGGTTCGACAGCAGCACCAGAAAACCTTGCAGGAAGAAGCCGCCGCGCGGCGGCACCGGCGGCTCGTCGACCTTGACGCCTTCGATCGGCGCCCAGATCAGCCTGATCCCGAGCCAGATCAAATAGGCTGCGCCGGCAAACCGCACCCAGTCGAACCAGTAGCCCATGGTCGCCATCAGCGATGTCAGGCCGATCGCGACGACACCGATCACGATCGCGAGACCCGCCTGCGCACCGGCGACGTTGGTCAGCGCGGCACGCGTGCCATGGCGCAGGCCATTGGCGATGACGAGCGTCACGATCGGCCCGGGCAACAGCGCAAGTGCAACGCAGGCGGCGAGAAAGGCGAGATAGGCTTGCAGGGACATCATGGCGGAGACTCGCTGGGGGCGGTTCGGGTCATTAATGCATGGCGCAGGCGGGAACGGAAGCACCATCACCGTCCGTCGAGCGCAGCGCCGATCCACGTCTTCATCTCCTGGGTTCCGAGAAAGACGAGCGCCGCGCGCTGCACGGTGTTTGCTTCCACATTGCCTTGCGTCACCGCGACCAGCAGATTGCATCGCCGGGACACGGCGATGCCGATGGCGGCGTGGCGGGCGCCGTCGGGCATGTCGAGATCATAGCGCCTGGCACGACCGCGCAGATCTCCGATGTCCACTTCCTTGCCGGGCGCAATCGCTGCGAAGCGGGGGCTGATCAAATCGAGATCGGTCACGCGATCGACCTCGTCGTCATCGGCGACACCGCGGTCGCAATTGCAGAACCCGAGCTTTGCGCGGACGTAGAGTTCGGCACCTTCGCAAGCGCCATCACAGCGGAACGCTCGGCCGGCGGGCCAGCCGTCACGCGGGAAGGCCCAGGCAATCTCGCGCCAATGCTCAGCTCTCTCCGCCGGTGACGGCGCGAGTTGATACGCCCACACGGCCGACACGCCGAGCGCGATGAGCCCTGCCGCTATTGCCGCCGCGCCCCGCATGACGATCAGCTCCTCGGCAGGCCGGCAACGGCCCGCGCCGCGCCGGTGAGTTCGAGGATGTGCAGCCCCGTGTTGGCGCGATCGACGATGTAGATGTAGCCGCGATCATCGGTCTCGACATTGTTGGTCTGGATCGCAAGCTTGCAGCGCTCGCCGCCTTCGATCGGAATGCAGCGCTTGTCGGTCGCGCTCGTGATCGCGGGAATGAAATAGCCGACTTCCTTGGGGTGATAGGGATCGCGGATGTCGAGCGCGCGCACGCCGGCATTGAAGAAGGCGATGAAGGCCATCTTCTTGTAGTAGACTGGCGCCATGCTTTCGTTCGACGAATGCGAGCCGAAGCGGCCGCCGCGCTGGCAGAACTGGCCGCTCGCCTCCGGCACGGTGTAGCTCGA
The DNA here is from genome assembly GCF_055807395.1 of Bradyrhizobium sp. Kon10. NCBI lineage: Bacteria > Pseudomonadati > Pseudomonadota > Alphaproteobacteria > Hyphomicrobiales > Nitrobacteraceae > Bradyrhizobium > Bradyrhizobium sp. Kon10. Next base: position 28,387 of record NZ_JBVVOZ010000017.1, read on the forward strand.
GATCATCATCGGCCGCGCCTCGGTGGTGACGTCGGCGAACCACACCATCTGCCGCGCCTCGCCGCATTCGTTCAAAATCGCCTCATCCACGATCATGACGATGTCGCGGGTCTTGCCATCCTTGTCCTCGGCGAATTCCGCGATGGGCATGTCGAGCATCGGGAACGTGGTATGGGCGCCGTTGAACGCGGACATCGGCAGCCGCGAGATCTCGGGATAGCGCAAATTATCCGGCGTCGGTTCCTTGCCGCCGCTCAAGAGCTTCTCGCGATCGACGATCTGCAGGATGCCGCCTTTGTTGGTGCCGTAGCCGAAGTAGACGCGGTTGCCGGTGGGACCGGTCGAGATCGGCCCGTGCAGCTCGGTCGGCACCGGGCCGGTCGAACCGGGCTCCTGACCGGGCAAGCCGAAATCCCTGATCTTCTGCGGATGTGCGGGGTCGCTGAGATCATAGACCTGCGTCATCCGCCGCGTGCGCCAGTCCGGCGCGCCCGAAACGAGATAGGCGATGCCGGTGTCGCACTCCCACCAACTCTTGTGCGTGTCCTTCAAGCCGCCGATGCGGGTGATGAGCACGGGGCTGGCGGGATCGGCGACGTTCCAGATCTCATGCGCCTCGCTGCCGAAGGTGCGCAGCATGTAGACGGCATTGGGATCGCCCTTCGGCAACGACTTGCCGTCGCACACCCGCACCATCTGCGCGCCACCCGATTCATACTTGCCTTCCTGCCCAGGAAGGTGCCGCAGATATTTCGGATGTGCGGGGTCGGTGACATCGAGGATCGAGGTTCCGTTCGGCTCGGCCTGCCCCGTCATCGGATTGACCGGCGCCGGCACGTCCTCGGTGCCACCGTGATGGCCGATATAGGCGATCCAGCGATCGCCCTGATGATGGATGGTCGGCTGATAGGCGCTGCGCGCCTGAAGGTCGTTGGCGCCGACCAGCTTCATGTTGGAAGCCTCAGGCGGCGCTCCGACCATCTGCTTTTGGGCGTGGACGTTGGCGCTGCTGGCGAAAAGGATAAGGCAAGCAGCAAGTCGAACACGGCTGATCATCGACCCTCCCGGAACCAATCTGCGTTGGCTGAACCATAATGCTAGCACAGCCGCTCGCGTGCGCCAAAAACACGATCTCTTGCCAGGAATGACACGCTTGACATGCAACCATTTGGTTGCTTATCATGGCCCGCATGGATGAGGTCTTCAAGGCGCTCGCGGATGCATCACGACGGTCGCTGCTGGACAGGCTTCACGCCAGGAAGGGCCAGACGCTCAACGAACTCTGCGAGGGCCTGGAGATGACGCGACAGGCGGTCACAAAACACCTTGTCATTCTCGAAGAGGCCAATCTGGTCACGACCCTCAGGCATGGCCGCGAGAAGCTGCATTACCTCAACCCGGTGCCGATCCATCAGATCGGCGAACGCTGGATCAGGAAATTCGAGCGCGGCAAGCTCGCCGCGCTCAGCGAATTGAAACGTCAGTTGGAGAAGCGCGATGAGTAAACCGCAATTCGTTTATGTGAGCTACATCGAGACCACGCCGGAGAAGCTGTGGGAGGCGCTGACGTCGAGCGAATTCACCAGGCAATACTGGTTCGGCGCAGAGGTCAGGTCGGACTGGAAGGTCGGTTCGCCCTTCGCGCTGCTGATGGATGGCGAAACCACCGATTCGGGCGAGATCCTGGAGGCCGATCCGCCACGGCGGCTGTCCTACAGCTTCAAGCACCAGAAATTTGAAGAGCTTCGCAGTGAGCCGATCTCGCGCGTCGAGTTTACGCTCGAACCGTTCGGTTCGCTGACGCGGCTGACGGTGTTGCATGACGGCTTCGTCGAAGGCGGAAAATATCTCGGTGCGGTCTCCAATGGCTGGCCCGCGATCCTGTCTGGATTGAAGAGCCTGCTGGAGAGAGGCCAAACGCTCGCCATTCCGCGCGCAGCGCTCAACAAGGGATTTGATGCGCGATGAACCTCGATCAGTTCAAGCCGCTGACGGTCTACACCATCTACATCGCTTCCACGCCGGACAAGGTGTGGGAGGCGCTGACCTCGGCCGAGTTCAGCCGCAAATATTTTTCCGGCTTTGCGGTGGAGATGCAGCCAAAGCTCGGCGGCACGTTCATCGTGCGCGCGCCGGACGGCGCGTTGCACATCTCCGGCGAAGTGTTGGAGTACGACCCGCCGAAAAAACTGACCGTGACATGGAATGTCGACTGGCCCGACCTCGTCGCCAAGCTCGGGACCACGCTCGTGACCTATGAGATCGACCCCGCGGGCGAGGCCGTCCGCCTCACCATAAGCGAACGCCACGACCGTCCGCTCAGCGACGACATCCTCTCCGGCGGCCGCACCGGCTGGCCCGCGATCCTGTCTGGGCTGAAGAGTTTGCTGGAAACCGGCAAGGCGCCGCAGATCACGATGGCGCCGCCGGCGCAGATGCTCGCGGCGTTGAAGGCGATGGGGGTCAAGGTGCCGTAGTTCTTGGCCGCGGTGGTAGTTTAGCGATGATGTTAGCGCGCGCGTGGGGAGGTTGCACGCGTGAAGCGAAGCCGGCACCAGAGCGAGCGGTCTAACAATACCGCGAGGCGCGAATTCTCGCGAGAGATCCCGAAGGTCTCGCGCACCCAACCAAATTGGTCCCTAACGGCGCACTGTCGCGAAGAACTTTCTCACATCCCGCACGAACAATTCCGGCTGCTCGAATGCGGCGAAGTGCCCGCCCTTTTCGATCTCGCTCCAATGCGTGATGTTGGGGAAGTTCGGCTCCATCCAGCGGCGTACCGGCGTGATGATCTCTTTGGGGAACACGGCGACACCGGTCGGCACCTTCACCACCGGGGTCGTGCGGCGCTTGCCAAAGCTCTCCCAATAGAGCCGCGCCGACGAAGTTGCCGTCTCGGTCACCCAGTAAAGCATGACATTGTCGAGCAGTTCGTCCTTGCCAAGGATGTTCTCGGGATGGCCGTCGCAATCGGTCCAGGCCCAGAACTTTTCCAGGATCCAGGCCGCCTGTCCGCTCGGCGAGTCCGTCAGTGCATAGCCGAGCGTCTGCGGACGCGTCGACTGCTGCTTGGAATAGCCGGAGTCGACATCGACATAGTGCTTGAGGCCGGCGAGTGCACGCTTCTCTTCCGCGGTGGGCGCGCCCTCGACCTTCGGCGCTGCATTGAAGGCGAGCGTAATGTGGATGCCGGCGCAATGCTCACGGTCCTGCATGCCAAGCGAGGTCGTCACCGCCGAGCCCCAATCGCCGCCTTGCGTGCCATAGCGCGCATAGCCCAGCCGATCCATCAGCCTCGCCCAGGCCGCGGCGATGCGATCGACGCCCCAGCCGGTGGTCTCGGGTTTGGAGGAGAAGCCGAAGCCCGGCAATGAGGGGCAGATGACGTGAAAGGCATCCGCGGGATCGCCGCCATGCGCGGCCGGATCGACCAGCGGGGCGATCACCTTCTGGAATTCGACGATCGAGCCGGGCCAGCCATGGGTGATGATGAGCGGCAGCGCGGACGGTTCTTTCGACCGGACGTGCAGGAAGTGGATGTCGAGCCCGTCGATCTCGGTCGTGAACTGCTCAAAGCGGTTGAGCTTGGCCTCACGCGCCCGCCAATCGTACTCGTTCGCCCAGTAGCCGCAGATCTCCTGGATCCACTTCAGCGGCGCGCCCTGGCTCCAGTCGTCGACCAGCTCCGCCTCCGGCCAGCGCGTACGCGCGAGACGCGACTTGAGGTCTATGAGGACGTCGTCGCTGACGGCGATGCGAAACGGTTTTATGGCGCCGGTCATCATTGCCTCCCGATTTTTCTGTCGGGAGAAACTAGACCGGATTGCAGCAGCAACAAAGGTGCGCCTTTTCCCCTTGTGGGAGAAGAAAAGAGCTAACCCGTCAGCGCAGCCTTCACCAACCCACTGGCTTTGCCAAAATCCATTTGCCCGGCGTATTTCGCCTTCAACGCCGCGATCACCTTGCCCATGTCCTTCATACCGGCGGCGCCGGTTTCGGCAATGATCTCGGAAATCGCCTTCTTCACGTCATCGTCCGCCATCTGCTTCGGCAAATACGCGGAGATCACCGCGATCTCCTCGCGCTCCTGCGCGGCGAGCTCGGCGCGACCGCCCTTGTCGTAGAGCTCGACCGATTCCTGGCGCTGCTTGATCATCTTCTGGAGCACGGCCAGCAGGTCGGCATCGCTGAGCGGGGGCTTGCCGTTCCCGCGCGCCTCGATGTCGGCGTTCTTGATGGTCGAGTTGACCATGCGCAGCGTGGAGAGCTTGCGCTCCTCCTTGGCCTTCATGGCCTTCTTAACCGCATTGTTGATGTCGTCGCGCAACATGGCCGTGATCCTCTCAATCCGTTCCGCCTGATCTAAGCCGTTTGCGGCAAAGAGGCCATACCGGCCCTGTCGGGCCGCGGTTCATTGTTTCCGATCCGGCCGCCGAAACTGCGCGAAAATTACCTATTCCAGCTTTAACTGCCTGAGGAGGCCGTCAAATATGCAAAAACGCATGTGAATCCGCCCGTCTCCGCTTTGACGGCGACGCCCGCCGGGACTATGAACCGGGCTCATGACACAACATGACAACGATCTCGCCTGGCCGGACCACAAACCGACCGCGCTCCTCGTGCTCGCCGATGGCACGGTGCTCGAAGGCTTCGGTCTCGGCGCCGAAGGCCATGCCGTCGGTGAAGTCTGCTTCAACACCGCGATGACCGGCTACGAGGAGATTTTGACCGATCCCTCCTATGCAGGGCAGCTGATCACCTTCACCTTCCCGCATATCGGCAATGTCGGCACCAACGAGGAAGACGTCGAGACGGTGAACATGGCCGCGACGCCCGGCGCGCGCGGCGTGATCCTGCGCACCGCCATCACCGATCCTTCGAACTATCGCGCGACCAAGCATCTCGACGCCTGGCTCAAGGCGCGCGGCATCATCGGCCTCTCCGGCATCGACACCCGTGCGCTGACCGCGCTGATCCGCTCCAAGGGCATGCCCAACGCCGTGATCGCCCACGCCAAAGACGGCGAGTTCGACCTGCATGGCCTCAAGGAAGAAGCGCGCGAGTGGCCGGGCCTCGAGGGCATGGACCTGGTGCCGATGGTCACCTCCGGCCAGCGCTTCACCTGGGACGAGACTCCCTGGCTGTGGGACAAGGGTTTTAGCCGGCAAGACAAGCCAGAGTTCAACGTGGTCGCGATCGACTACGGCATCAAGCGCAACATCCTGCGCCTGCTGGCCGGCGTCGGCTGCCGGGTGACAGTGGTGCCGGCAACGACCTCGGCCGAGGACATTCTGGCGATGAAGCCGGACGGTGTGTTCCTGTCGAACGGTCCGGGCGATCCGGCCGCGACCGGCAAGTATGCGGTGCCGGTGATCCAGAACGTGATCAAGTCGGGCACGCCGATGTTCGGCATTTGCCTCGGTCACCAGATGCTCGGCCTCGCCGTCGGCGCCAAGACCATGAAGATGCATCAGGGCCATCACGGCGCCAACCATCCCGTGAAGGATGAGACAACCGGCAAGGTCGAGATCACCTCGATGAACCACGGCTTTGCCGTGGACGAGAAGACGCTGCCGAAGGGCGCAACGCAGACCCACATCTCGCTGTTCGACGGCTCCAATTGCGGCATCCAGCTCGACGGCAGGCCGGTGTTCTCGGTGCAGTATCATCCTGAGGCCTCGCCCGGCCCGCGCGACTCCCATTATCTCTTCCAGCGATTTGCGGATTTGATGCGGCAGAAGAAGAGCGCGTGAGCGGCTCTCTTTCTGAACCGCCTTCATGATATCAAGCCCGGGCCTGGTCCCGGGCTTTTTTGTCTTCTGCGCTGCGCGTCGCCTCGGACTGATGAGGGAACGTCGTCTCACGACGCTCGTTGATTCCCGCCACTCTGCCGCAGGAGCCCATCATATCCATCGTCCGCGACAATGCCGAGCCGCTCGCCATCGTGTTCGAGGATGACGGGCTCGTGCCGAACAACATGCTCCCCTTCCTCGTTTATCAGGGCGCAGTGAAGCTCGACGCCAAGCATCCGGAAGAGACCATCGAAAGCCTGTTCAGCGCCAATGGCTGGGGCGGCACGTGGCGCAACGGCATTTTCGATTATCTGCACTATCACGCGACGGTGCACGAAGTTCTCGGCGTCGCGCGTGGCAGCGCCCGCGTGCGCTTCGGCGGCGACAACGGCCAGGAGCTGGAGATCAAGGCCGGCGACGTCGCCATCCTTCCCGCCGGCACCGGACATCAATGCATCAAGGCGAGCGAGGATTTTTGCGTGATCGGCGCCTATCCGCCGGGCGCGAAGATGGAGGTCACGCGGCCGACGCCGGAGAACCATCCCAAGGCGCTGAAGACGATTCCCAAGGTCACGCTGCCGCCGGCCGATCCGGTGACGGGCAAGGATGGGCCGATGATGCGGTTGTGGCGCCAACCATAAGGGCGGTGCCGTAGGATGGGCAAAGCCGAGCGTGCCCACCAATCGACCTGTGCGGATAGATGGTGGGCACGGCGCGCGAAGAGCGCGCCTTTGCTCACCCTATGCAGCGTGCCTTACGCCTCGTTGGCGCCTTCCTGGCGGGTGGCTTCGAACAGGAACCAGGTGCGGCGCTCGGTCTCGTCGATGAAGGTTTCAAGAATGCTGGCGCTGGCGACGTCGTCGGCATCGTCGCAGACCTCGTGCGCTTTGCGCATCGCCGCGGCGACATGCTTGTTGTCCTGCATCAGCTCGCGCAGCATCTCGCGCGGCGGGACGTAGTCCTCGTTGTTGTCCTTGATGGTCTGGAGCTTGGCGACCTGGCCGATCGACCTCAGCGTGGTGCCGCCGATCTTGCGGACGCGCTCGGCGAGCTGATCGGTGGTGGCAAAAATCTGATCCGATTGCTGATCGAGCAGCAGATGATAATCGCGGAAATGCCGACCGCTGATGTGCCAGTGGAAGTTCTTGGTCTTCAGGTACAGCGCGAACGCGTCGGCCAGAAGCACGTTAAGCGCCTCGGAAACCTTTTTGACCGCCTGGGGCGGCAGATCGGTGGGAGTATCGAGATCGGAGGAGACCTTATTGGGGGCTTTGCTCACGGGGGACCTTCCTGTTAGGACGCGGACATTGACGGCGCGCCGTCGCAGCCCTAACGCAAGCGGGCGGCGCCGGTTCCTTCGCCGGAACCGCTAGGCCGGGGCCCTCGGACATCATGGACGATTGGATCGATTACTACGACTCGACGCATACGATCTATGTGAGCAAGCTGCATCGCGATTTGCACTTCCAGATCATCGCGCGGGACATCATCGGCTACATCACCTCGCCCGAGGCGACCGTGCTGGACTATGCCTGCGGCGAGGCGCTGTCGGCTGGCCAGGTGGCAGCGGCCTGCGGCAAGCTGATCCTGGCCGAGCCCGCGCCCGGCGTGCGCGGCCGGCTGATCGCGCGATTTGCCCCCAATACAAACATCCGCGTCCGCTCGCTCGATGACGTTCGCACGATGCAGGACCAGTCCATCGACCTCGTCATCATGAACTCGGTCGCGCAATACATGACGGCGGACGAACTCGATGCCGCGCTCCGGAACATCCGGCGCTTGTTGACGCCGTCCGGCAAGTTGGTGCTCGGCGACATCCTCCAGCCCAGCGTCGGCATGGGCCGCGACGTGGCGGCGCTGCTCAGCTTCGGCCTGCGTCACGGCTTCTTGAAGGATGCCTTGGTCGGGCTGATCAGCACCGCGCTGTCGGACTACCGCCATTTGCGCTCGCGCATCGGGCTTCAACGCTACAGCGAGGATGAAATCACCGCCAAGCTGAAGGCGGCGGGCTTCGCGGCGCAACGCGCCAACACCAATATCGGCCACAACCCCTGGCGCATGACCTTCATCGCGAGGCCGCCGCTGGTCCGTTAAGCTTAACGACTGGCTGAGGTGGCTTGTCGCACCCCCAATCGGTAATGCTCTCCGCGGCCCGGTGGCGGAAGTGTCCACGCGAGAGCAGTGCATCGCTCTTTATCCTGGTTCAAGTCCAGGCCGGGTCTCCAGCCTTCGCTGGCTCCGCGAGCTTCGGCTGGGCGAGCCGTATCGTAGCGAAGGCTGCCTCGACGAAGCCCGAAGGGTGCAGTCGGGCGCGACTCGGCGAGCCCTACTCTGCCTCAACCACATCGCACTCGGATAGAAGCTGAAGCCGGTCGGCATCCCTGTTCGCTGAGTTGATGACGGCATCGAGCAGACCAGGAAAGCGCGCGTCCAGATCCTCGCGGCGGAGCCGCATCAGGCGGCTGGTGCCGACGACGCGGGTCTGCATCAGCCCGCATTCGCGCAGCTTGGCGAAGTGGTAGGCGAGGTTGGACTTGCCGCTGAGCGCGTTGAAGTCGCCGCAGCGCAATTCGATGCTGACACGTTCCTGCTGGGCGAGCCGGTACACGATCGCCAGGCGGATCGGATCGCTCAGGCAATCCAGAACCATCGGCAGTTCGATCTGCTCACGGGTGGGGTGGGGAGGCGTTCGGCTCATACCGCAATTATAATAACCCGCCCCGCATGTTCAATAGTTCTTGAACCAGTTGACTCCGGAAGCTTGCCACCCAATAGTTCAATAATCATTGAACATAGGAATGGCGGATCATGAGCGTGTTCTGGCTGGCGGTGGCCGCATTTGCGATCGGGACGGAAGCCTTTGTCATCGCCGGCATGTTGCCGACTATCGCGGCGGACCTGCAGATATCGGTGCCGGCCGCCGGGCAGCTGGTCAGCGTCTACGCGCTCACCTATGCCGTGGGCTCGCCGGTCCTCGCGGTGACCCTCAACAACATCGACCGCCGCACCGTGCTGACGCTCGCTCTCTCGACCTTCATCGCCGGCAATCTGCTGGCGGTCATGGCGTACGGATTTGCACAGCTGCTGGCGTCGCGGATGTTGATGGCACTCGGCGCTGGCCTGTGCATGCCGACGGCGCTTGGCGTCTCCGTGGCCGTCACCGCCCCTGAACGCCGGGGCCGCGCCGTGGCGCTGGTCACGTCCGGCCTCACAGTCGCGACAGTGGTCGGTGTTCCCCTCGGCAATTGGATCGGCAGCCTCTTCGGCTGGCGCGCGACCTTCGCCATGGTCGCACTGCTCGGCGCAATCGCGCTTGCGGGCCTGCTGTTTGGGCTGCCCCGAGGCCTGCCCAAAAGCACAGCCTCGCTCGCCGAACGGCTCGCCGTGGCGCGTCACGGCAACGTCCTGATCGCGCTCCTCATCACGATTCTATGGGCACTCGGCGGTTTCACCATATTCACCTATTTCGCCGTCCCGCTGCACGCGTTGGGTTTCGACGCCGCGCAGATCAGCTTGGCGCTCCTGGTTTTCGGTGCGGCCGCCGCGATCGGAAACATGCTCGGCGGCGTGTTGGCCGACCGGCTCGGCGCGATCATCACCGCGGCGCTCGGCCTGACCGGCATGGCCAGCGCGCTCTTCCTGCATTCGCTGGTGCTGAAATTCCTGCCGGGCCAGGCGCATTATGCGATCCTCGGCCCGATCTTCCTCCAGGGCCTCTCGGGCTGGGCGTTCTATCCGGCTCAGGTCGCCAGCATCATCCGGATCGACCCGCAGGCCTCGATGATCGCGCTCTCTCTCAACGCCTCCGCCATGTATCTCGGCTTTGCGATCGGAGGAGCCTTGGGCGGCGCCGTGCTTGCGGGCTGGAGCCCAGCCGATCTCGGCTGGGTCGGCGGACTGAGCGTGACGGCCTCGCTTCTGGTGCACCTCGCCCGTGGCTGGCAGGCGCGGCCGAAAGCGATCAAAATTGCCGGTTGATGGGCATTTTTCGGGGTTTCGCCGCCCCGGAAACTGGTCTAAGACCCACCCGCGCGCGAGGGAGACCACCGCGCTCTCGACCACAGGGGACGCGCGGTAGCGCGCCCTTTTTTTGTGCCCAAATTCCACTTCGGCGAGAGTTGATGCCCAAACGTACAGACATCACCACCATTCTGATCATCGGCGCCGGTCCCATCGTGATCGGCCAGGCTTGCGAGTTCGACTATTCGGGCACGCAAGCGGTGAAGACGCTGAAGGAAGAGGGCTACCGCATCGTCCTCGTCAACTCCAATCCGGCCACCATCATGACCGACCCGGAATTGGCCGATGCGACCTATATCGAGCCGATCACGCCGGAAATCGTCGCCAAGATCATCGAGAAGGAACGCCACGTCATTCCCGGCGGCTTCGCGCTGCTGCCGACCATGGGTGGACAGACCGCGCTGAACTGCGCGCTGTCGCTGCGCCGGCAAGGCACGCTGGAGAAGTTCGATGTCGAGATGATCGGCGCCACCGCCGACGCCATCGACAAGGCCGAGGACCGCCAGCTGTTCCGCGAGGCCATGACCAAGATCGGGCTCGAGACGCCGAAGTCGCGGCTCGCCAACGCCTCCGAGCTGAAGAAATCCTTCCGCGACAAGTACCAGGCCGAACGCGCGAAGGCCTCTGGTGCGGCACTCGAAGAGCTCGAGCGGCAATGGACGCTCGGTGAAGGCGACCGCCGCAAGCGCTACCAGGAATATGCGCTCGGTCAGGCGCTGATGGCGCTCTCCGAGATCGGCCTGCCCGCGATCATCCGCCCCTCCTTCACGATGGGCGGCACCGGCGGCGGCATTGCGTACAACAAGGAAGAATTCCTTGACATCATCGAGCGCGGCCTCGACGCGTCTCCGACCAACGAAGTGCTGATCGAAGAATCCGTGCTCGGCTGGAAAGAGTTCGAGATGGAGGTGGTGCGCGACAAGAAGGACAATTGCATCATCGTCTGCTCGATCGAAAACCTCGATCCGATGGGCGTGCACACCGGCGATTCCATCACGGTGGCGCCGGCACTGACCTTGACCGACAAGGAATACCAGATCATGCGCGACGCCTCGTTGGCGGTGCTGCGCGAGATCGGCGTGGAGACCGGCGGCTCCAACGTGCAGTTCGGCGTCAATCCCGACGACGGCCGCATGGTCGTCATCGAGATGAACCCGCGGGTGTCGCGCTCGTCCGCGCTGGCCTCCAAGGCCACCGGCTTCCCGATCGCCAAAGTCGCGGCCAAGCTCGCGGTCGGCTACACGCTCGACGAAATCGCCAACGACATCACCGGCGGCGCGACGCCGGCCTCATTCGAGCCGACCATCGACTACGTCGTCACCAAGGTGCCGCGCTTCGCGTTCGAGAAATTCCCCGGCGCTTCCACCACGCTGACGACATCGATGAAGTCGGTCGGTGAAGTGATGGCGATCGGCCGTACGTTCCAGGAAAGTCTTCAGAAGGCGTTGCGCGGGCTCGAGACCGGCCTCACCGGTCTCGACGAAATCGAGATCGAAGGCCTCGGCCGCGACGACGACAAGAACGCGATCCGCGCCGCGCTCGGCACGCCGACCCCGAACCGCATCCTGCAGGTCGCCCAGGCGATGCGGCTCGGCTGGTCGAACGAAGAGATCTTCAATTCCTGCAAGATCGATCCGTGGTTCCTCAGTGAGATGCGTGGCATCGTCGACCTGGAAGACAAGGTCCGCAAGAACGGCCTGCCCGGCAACGCCTTCGGCATGCGCACGCTCAAGGCCATGGGTTTCTCGGACGCGCGGCTGGCCGTGCTCGTGGCGACGACGGAAGCCGAGGTAACGGCGAAGCGCCACGCGCTTGGCGTCCGACCCGTCTACAAGCGCATCGACACCTGCGCGGCCGAATTCGCCTCGCCGACCGCCTACATGTATTCGACCTACGAGGCGCCGTTCGCGGGCGTGCCGGCGGACGAGAGCACGCCGTCGGACAAGAAGAAGGTCATCATCCTCGGCGGCGGGCCGAACCGCATCGGCCAGGGCATCGAGTTCGACTATTGCTGCTGTCACGCCTGCTTCGCGCTGCATGACGCCGGCTATGAATCCATCATGGTCAACTGCAACCCCGAAACGGTGTCGACCGACTACGACACCGCCGACCGGCTCTATTTCGAGCCGCTCACCGCCGAGGACGTGCTCGAGATCATCGCGAAGGAGCGCACCAACGGCACGCTGCACGGCGTGATCGTGCAGTTCGGCGGCCAGACCCCGCTGAAGCTGGCGCGGGCGCTGGAAGCCGCCGAAGTGCCAATCCTCGGCACCTCGCCCGACGCGATTGATCTCGCCGAGGACCGCGACCGCTTCAAGCGCGTGCTCGACAAGCTCCGCCTGAAGCAGCCGAAGAACGGCATTGCCTATTCCGTCGAGCAGGCCCGCCTGGTGGCGACCGATCTCGGCCTGCCCCTGGTGGTGCGCCCGTCCTATGTGCTCGGCGGCCGCGCCATGCAGATCATCCGCGAGGACAACCAGCTCAGCGACTATCTGCTCGGCACGCTGCCGGAACTGGTGCCCGCCGACGTCAAGGCGCGCTACCCGAACGACAAGACCGGGCAGATCAACACCGTGCTCGGCAAGAACCCGCTGCTGTTCGACCGCTACCTGTCCGACGCGACCGAAATCGACGTCGACTGCCTCTGCGACGGCAAGGACACCTTCATCGTCGGGATCATGGAGCACATCGAGGAAGCCGGCATTCATTCCGGTGACTCCGCCTGCTCGCTGCCGCCGCATTCCCTCGATGCCAAGATGATCGAGGAGCTGGAGCGGCAGACGCGCGAGCTGGCGCTCGGCCTCGACGTCGTCGGCTTGATGAACGTGCAATACGCGATCAAGGACGGCGACATCTACGTGCTGGAAGTCAATCCGCGCGCCTCGCGCACGGTGCCGTTCGTCGCCAAGGTTGTCGGCACGCCGGTCGCAAAGATTGCCGCCCGCATCATGGCGGGGGAGAAGCTTGCCGACTTCAAGCTGAAGAAGGCCGACTTCAAGCATGTCGGGGTCAAGGAATCGGTTTTTCCGTTCGCCCGCTTCCCCGGTGTCGACACCGTGCTCGGGCCCGAGATGCGCTCGACCGGCGAGGTCATGGGCATCGACCGCTCCTTCGCGGTGGCGTTCGCCAAGAGCCAGCTCGGCGGCGGCACCCGTGTGCCACGCAAGGGCACCGTGTTCGTCTCTGTGCGCGAGAGCGACAAAACCCGTATCGCCGACGCCGTTCGCGAGTTGCACTCGCTCGGCTTCAAGGTGCTGGCGACATCGGGAACGGCGCGCTACCTGACTGACCAGGGGATCCCGACCGAGAAGGTGAACAAGGTGCTGGAGGGGCGGCCGCATATCGTCGATGCTATTACCAACGGCGACGTCCAGCTCGTCTTCAACACCACCGAGGGCCCGCAGGCGCTCGCCGACAGCCGCTCGCTGCGGCGCGCGGCCCTCTTGCATAAAGTGCCGTATTACACCACTCTTTCCGGGGCCGTAGCGGCCGCGCAGGGCATCCGGGCCTATCTGGGCGGGGACCTTGAGGTTCGTACCCTGCAGAGCTATTTTTCGGACACCTGATCATTAGCGGCGGCATAGCCTCCGCTAAACGATTGGCGATGAAGCCATAATGGCCGGAGGAACTGACCGGTCGTGTGGCGGTTCTGTTCCGTTGCCAAGCCCCTATCTGTCAATCTCCGGCGGCCCCTGTCTGGGCTCTGGAAGGCCGACGAATCAAGGTTGCGGGCGCCTCTCCAATTGGGGCGCACGATCGAAGGACGAGAGAGAAGATGGAAAAGGTTCCGATGACTGCGGGCGGCTTTGCCGCGCTCGGGGAAGAATTGAAGAAGCGCCAGTCGGAGGACCGTCCGCGCATCATCGAGCATATCGCCGAGGCGCGCTCGCACGGCGACCTGTCGGAGAACGCGGAATATCACGCCGCCAAGGAAGAACAGTCGCACAATGAGGGCCGCATCGCCGAGCTCGAGGACAAGCTCGCGCGCGCCGACATCATCGACATTTCGAAGCTCTCCGGCGACACTATCAAGTTCGGCGCCACCGTGACGCTGGTCGACGAGGACACCGAAAAGAAGGCCGTGTGGCAGATCGTTGGCGAGGTCGAGGCCGACGCCAAGAAGGGCCGCATCTCCATCACCTCCCCGCTCGCGCGCGCGCTGATCGGCAAGAAGAAAGGTTCAACCGTCGAGGTCAACGCACCCGGCGGGGCCAAGGCCTACGAGATCACCAAGGTGGAGTGGCGGTAAGGACTTGCCGCCGTACGTGCCGACATGAAAAAAGGCCGCGCTTGGCGCGGCCTTTTTGTTGCTGCGCGTTGCTGCCTTCACCTCGTCCCATGACAGCGGGGAGAGAGGGAGAACACAGCGAGCTATCTTCGCCCCTTCACATCGAGCGGCACGGCCGCTTCATACTTCGAGTTATGCAGCACGAGCGACGTCCGCACGTTGCGTACATGCGGCGCTGCGGTCAGGTGCGTGACAAAATCCTGGAAGGTCGCCATGTCGGGCGCGACGCATTTCAGGATGAAATCGACCTCGCCCGACAACATCCAGCATTCCCGCACCAGCGGCTCGGCGCGAACGAACTCCTCGAAAGCGCGCAAGTCAGCTTCGGCCTGGCTGGAGAGATGCACGGCGGCGAACACCGTGACGTCGAAACCGAGCTTCCGCGCGTCCAGGAGACCGCGATAGCCGTTAATGTAGCCCTCCTCCTCCAGCGCCCGGACGCGGCGCAGGCATGGCGGGGGCGAAATCCCGACGCGCTTGGCCAGCTCGACATTGGTGATTCGGCCGTCGGCCTGGATCTCGGCGAGAATTTTGAAGTCGATCTCGTCTAGGTTCCGCGACACGTGATTGGAACTCCTGGCCTTCCGGCGGTATCGGGTGGGTTTGTCGCAATCCTCATACCCAGTCTGCGCCGGATGAGCAATTTTATTGCGCGTGCAGCGCAATCGACTTTTGTTCCTTGTTGGAAAAATCCGCCGAATGGGAATGCAATTCTTGCATGGCTCACCAGAAGGCTTAGATTAGCTCAGTGATATTTCAGCGCCTCCGCGAGGCCTCCCGGCACCTTCCGCGCCCGCGCTGCAAATCCCCCGTGAAAGGCGTCCGCTAAAATGTCCGCCCCTGTCCATGCAAAGGTCGTCATCATTGGCTCCGGCCCCGCCGGCTACACGGCGGCGATCTACGCTGCGCGGGCGATGCTCGAGCCGATCCTGATCCAGGGCATCCAGCCGGGCGGCCAGCTCACCATCACAACCGACGTCGAGAACTATCCGGGCTTCGCCGACGTGATCCAGGGCCCCTGGCTGATGGAACAGATGGAGAAGCAGGCGCTGCACGTCGGCACCCAGATCAAGACCGATCTGGTGATCAAGCTCGACACCTCGCAGCGGCCGTTCCGCCTCACTTGCGATAGCGGCGACGTCTATCTCGCCGAAACCGTGATCCTTGCCACCGGCGCTCAGGCGCGCTGGCTCGGGCTGCCGTCTGAAGCGAAATTCCAGGGCGGCGGCGTGTCGGCCTGCGCCACCTGCGACGGCTTCTTCTATCGCGGCAAGGAAGTGATCGTGGTCGGCGGCGGCAATACCGCGGTCGAGGAAGCCCTGTTCCTGACCAACCATGCCTCGCAGGTCACCATCGTGCATCGTCGCGATCACTTCCGCGCCGAGCGCATCCTGCAGGAGCGTCTGTTCAAGCACCCGAAGATCAAGGTGGTCTGGGAGTCAGCTATCGACGAGATCTGCGGCACCGAGAACCCAAACAAGGTCACCCATGTCCGCCTGAAGAACGTCAAGACCGGCTCGCTCACCGAGCTGAAGACTGACGGCGTCTTCATCGCCATCGGGCACGCGCCCGCGACCGAGTTGGTGAAGGACCAAGTCAAGCTCAAACCGTCGGGCTATGTCGAGGTCGCCCCGAACTCGACCGCGACCTCGGTGCCCGGCCTGTTCGCCGCCGGCGATGTCGCCGACGAGACCTACCGCCAGGCCGTAACGGCCGCCGGCCTCGGCTGCATGGCAGCCCTCGAAGCCGAACGTTTCTTGGCCCTGCGCGCCAGCGAGCGCGCGGCAGCGGAATAAAGATCATGCCCCGAACACGCGACGGATTTACGGATATGGATTGGGACAAGCTGAAGGTGTTTCACGCGGCGGCGGAAGCGGGCAGCTTCACGCATGCCGGCGAGCAACTCGGCCTGTCGCAATCGGCAGTCTCTCGCCAGGTCTCGGCGCTGGAGCAGGAGCTCTCGGTCTCGCTGTTCCATCGCCATGCCCGCGGCCTGATCCTCACCGAGCAGGGCGACCTGTTGTTCCGCACCGCGCATGACGTGTTCATGCAGCTGCAGGCGGCGCGCGCCAAACTGACCGACAGCCGCGAGCGGCCGAGCGGCGATCTCAAGATCACCACCACGCCGGGCGTCGGCATCAATTGGCTGATCCCGCGCCTCGGCGAGTTCACCGCGCTGTATCCGGAGATCCGGATCTCGCTGATCGTCACGGACGAGGAACTCGACCTCTCGATGCGCGAGGCCGACGTCGCGATCCGCACCCGTAAACCGACGCAGCCGGATCTCATTCAGCGCAAGCTTTTCGCGATGGGCTTCCACGCCTATTGCTCGCCGGACTACATCAAGCGCTTCGGCACGCCGCGAACTCTGGAAGAGCTCGACGCCCACCGCATCATCACGCTCTCCGACGGCAACTTCGCGCCGCATCTTCAGAACCGCAACTGGCTGGTCGAAGCCGGCCGCAACGGCTCGGGTCCGCGCGAGGCCTATTTCAGGGTGAACAACATCCTCGGCCTGGTGCGCGCCTGTCAGCAGGGCCTCGGCATCGCCGCGCTGCCGGATTATCTGATCGAAGAACAGAGCCGCCTCGTGCAACTGTTCGGCGAATCGGATTCGATCCAGCTCGACACCTATTTTGTCTATCCGGAAGAATTGAAAACGGTCGCGCGCGTGCAGGTGTTCCGTGACTTCGTGGTGAGCAAGGCGCAGCGCTGGCCGTCCTGATTTCCGCATGTCTGACATGCGAGCTGGACGGTTGCTGCATGACGCTTCGCAAGCTCATACTGTTTGCACGCTGAGCCTTCGCGTTGCGCATTTGTCCCCCTCCTCCAGTGGCGCGGGAGTTCAGTAATCCCTCTTGGAAGGTGATTGTGTCGGCCTCACGTGGCCAATACCTTAAGCCGGGCTCTCTTGAGCCCGGCTTTTTTTCTGTCAAATTCGCCATTCGCCTTCCGCGTGTATTGACAGTTCCACGTACACCCCGCATCATTTGCCAATGATCACGAAGTCGTGCGCAATCGTTTCCAAAAAAGGCCCCCACCCGGGGACCTCGGATTTTTGCGCGCGCTAACTCGACTTCGTCATCGCGAGCCAAACCCGAAAACCCCGCCGCCTGGACGGGGTTTTTTCATGTGCCCTCCGTCTCAGGTCTCTCTTTGAGAAGGAGAAGGAACATGACCGACCTGCCAACGCATTTGCACGGGCTGTGGCTGCCGCTGGTGACGCCGTTTCGGAACAATCGTCTTGACGAGACGTCGCTGCGGCGGCTGACGCGGCACTACGCCGGAGAGGCCGTCGACGGCTTCATCCTGGGGGCAACCTCAGGCGAAGGCATGACGCTACGCGATGCCGAGCTCGAACGCCTCGTCGCCATCGTGCGCGACGAAATGGCGGCCGGCCGCCGCAACCTTCCGATCTGCCTCGGCCTCTCCGGCGCCGATACCTCGCGGCTGAAGGACCGGCTCGACGAGACCGCGGACTGGCCGATCGACGGCTATCTGATCGCGAGTCCTTATTATGTACGGCCGTCTCAGCGCGGGCTGCTGGCGCATTTCGAAGCGCTCGCCGATCACGCCGCCTGGCCGCTGGCGCTCTACAACATTCCCTATCGCTGCGCGGTCAACATCACCAACCAGACCATGCTGCGGCTGCTCGAGCATCCGAACATCATGGGCCTGAAGGATTGCGGCGCGAGCCGCGAGCAGTCGATCGCATTGCTGCGTGATCGGCCCAAGGGCTTTCGCGTGCTCACCGGCGAGGACGCCAAATACCTCGAGGCGCTCTCGGACGGCGCCGACGGCGGCATCCTGCTCTCGGCCCACATCGAGACCGCGACTTTCGCGGCGGTCTATGCCGAGATCAAGCGCGGCAATCACGACGCGGCGCGGGCACGCTGGCAGGAGGTCGCCGAGCTCACGCGCCTGCTGTTTGCCGAGCCGAGCCCGGCGCCGGCGAAGTACTGGCTGTGGCGAACCGGCCTGATCGACAGCCCCGAGGTGCGCCTGCCGATGGTGGAAGTGTCGAGCGAGCTCGCCGCCCAACTCGACCGCGAGATCGAACGGCGGATGCAGGTGGCGGCTTAGACAATCCCCGCGCAACGCTGCTGCCCCTTCTCCCCTTGTGGGAGAAGGTGGCGCGAAGCGCCGGATGAGGGATCTCTATCAGCGTGCTCACTTGCAGCAGATGAATTCGCGGAGACAACCCCTCACCCGTCTCGCCGCTTACGCGGCGATCCACCCTCTCCCACAAGGGGCGAGGGGAAGAAGACATGCCATGGTTAACCGCGCGCGAACGGCGTTCGCGGCCGCGGCATGGACTGTCCACGTCTCGTTTACGCAATCGCGCCTATCGTTGCCCTGCAAAGTCTTCACACAGGGGGAATGACCATGGGGCAACGCATCCGTCCGACGGCGGCAGACATGTTCGCGCCTGCCGATCTTTTAAGGGGAATTCTGGTGGTGTCGTCGTTCGGCTTCTGGGCAGTGATGCTCGGCCTGATGCCGGTGCTGCTGTTTCGCGTCTGGCTCGCAGGCTGACGCAAGCCCGCGAGGATAGTTAATCCGCGGGTGACAGCTGTTTTCAAATGCGAGCGGAGTTGCGATCCGGAATTTAAAACATCTCGCGTATCACTTGGCCCATAAGCGAAAGAAATCGCGGGGGCGATCGTGAATAATCAGAATGATGTGGCGTCGCATTTCGACGCCGGACAGCAGGGCTTCAGCACCGCGGACATTCTCTGGGCCGTCGGCATCTGGTCGGTGATCCTGACGCTGTCGCCGGTCATCGTGTTCTACATGCTGATGGTGGCCTAGCTCATCTCCACCGGACCAGAAACGCAAAACGCGCGGACATCCGCGCGTTTTTCGTCCGGGGAAATGATTGATGAAAATTATGCCGCCTGCTTGTGCATTGCGCCGGATGCCGACGCCGTGCCGCGAATGGCCTTGACTGAACGCTCGATCGCCGCCCACAGCCTTGCAATTTCCTGAGCAGCCCGGCTCTCGGCCTGATACTCACGCGCGCCTTCGCCGTGGCTAAGTGCCATCAACAAATCGGAACGATTGGTAATCTGGCCGCCCCACACCGGAGCCCGGAACTTCGCGAGTGCCTCGCGAGCGATGGTGACGATCGGGCTTTCGGATTCGTCGCGACGCGCCGGCGCACCGTTGAGAACGACCGCGTAGGGCTTGCGCGCCGCACGGCACATCTGGATGGTTTCCTGCACGGCGTTGACGTCGAACACGCCGGGCCGCGCCGGGATCACCACCATGGTGGCGTTCCTGATCGCGTCGTCCACGACGGCCGAGAGATTCGGCGGCGTGTCGATCAACACCCATTCGTATCCGTCGCGCTTGGCAGCGGAGACGATGCCGCTGACGGAGTTCACCGCCGCCTTGATCGGCGGCTCGTTGGTGCCACGCAGCTTGTGCCACAGCGTGAGCGAGCCCTGCGGATCCGCATCGACGAGCAGAATAGGCTTGGTCGCCTTGATCTGCGCGGCGAGATGCGCGGCTAGCGTACTTTTGCCTGAGCCACCTTTACGCGATGCAAAAACAATAACGTTCATACCTCTGCCTCCAGATTGACCCCAGGCAGCGAAAATGAATCACCGCGGTGATTCGGGAAAGAAAAATTTATCATAAGTTACATCACAGCCATAAAATAACAGGCCGCGTTGGCTTTTGAGTCACACTGCTTCGCGCGACGCCAGACACAAACCGTCACGAAGCGCGCTTCGCGCGGGCAATCGTGCGTTTTTTGAGCAGCGATGCAGGGAAACTGTGGAACACAACCGTGCCGGGCAAAAGCTTTGCGCGACTCTTTTCCATCGCAAGCATTCGACGTTGTCGCGAGAGAGTTA
Source organism: Bradyrhizobium sp. Kon10 (assembly GCF_055807395.1). Classification (NCBI taxonomy): domain Bacteria; kingdom Pseudomonadati; phylum Pseudomonadota; class Alphaproteobacteria; order Hyphomicrobiales; family Nitrobacteraceae; genus Bradyrhizobium; species Bradyrhizobium sp. Kon10. Next base: position 48,348 of record NZ_JBVVOZ010000017.1, read on the forward strand.
CGCCAGCAGGCGAACAAAAGGAGTCCGTTGGCTGTCGCGGGGCTGATGCTTCGCGCGAACGCGACGGCGGCGCTCAGCTGTCTTCGACCTTTTTCTTCTTCGCCTTGGGCTTGGTGTTCTTCCTCGCGGTTTTGGGTGCGATGCTGGTCGGCTTGCGGACCCGGACCGCGGCCGCCTCGCTTGGCTCCGGCCCCTGCCGGAAGAAGGGCCGGCACTGCGGCGAGAGCTGCGCCTTCTTCTGGATCATGCAGGCGGTGATGGCATCCACGTTCGGAACGAACTCGCCGCACAGCCGCATCGCATCCGGCGTGCAGGCCTGCTGCTGCTCCGGCGTGTAGGCAAAGCCGGCGCCCGGCGCGATCAGCGTGGCCAGGGCAACCCCCGACACGGCCGCAAGAATGGACTTCCCAAAGCGAAACGCCGGCATCGGTCCCCCCAAAGCTCGAACAGGGGGTGGAGTGTGGGTGAACGGCCCTGCGTTGGCAACGGCGGCGCGATGCGAAAACCGGGAGCTGTGCGGTCTCGGCAACAGCGGCGGTCTTCTCCGCTGTCATCGCCCGGCTTGACCGGGCGACCCAGTATTCCAGAGACGCCAAACGTCCCTCGAGAAGCCGCGGCGTACTGGATCCCCCGCTTTCGCGGAGGATGACAGCTGTGTGTGTGGGATGCGTCGCGGTCCACCACTACCCCCCTTGGCCGGACCTGGTGCGATCGGAGCAGCCCCGAGGTTTCGAGGGCCGTCCAGCAAAAACCGCGAAAACAACCCCATGCACAGTAGCCAAGTCCATGGGGATCCTACAAGTTTTACGGATTATACGAATTCGCTTTGACACGTCGGGCAAAACAGGGGCATGATGCCAGCATAGAAAGTGCGTGGGGTGGTCAGTCCATATCCCCTTCCAGGAGAGGGCTGCATGGCCACCGTGTTGATCGTCGCGCCGGTGTTTGCCCTGATCGCGGCCGGCTATGCGGCGGTGCTGTTTCGCTTCGTCTCGGAGACCGCGCACAAGGGCATCTCCGAATTCGCCTTCAGCATCGCGATCCCCGCGTTGCTGTTCCGCACCATCGTGGTGTCGGAATTCCCCGATGTCAGCCCCTACAGGATGTGGGGCGCCTATTACGGCGCGCTCGCGATCATCTGGATCGCGGCGCTGGCGATCTCGGCGCTGCTGCGCGAGCGGCGCGAGGACCGCGAGGACGGCGTCGTGTTCGCGATCGGCTCGGTCTACGGCAACATCGTGATGCTCGGCATTCCCCTGACGCTCTCGGCGCTGGGCAACGAGGCGGCGGGGCCGATGGCGCTGATCCTGTCGGTGAACACGCCGCTGCTGTGGCTCTGCGGCATCCTGCAAATGGAGCTGGTCAGCCGCAAGCAGAGCGGCTCGGCGCTGTCGGTGATCCGGCCCGTGCTCGCCGACCTCGCGCGCAATCCGCTGATGCTGGGAATCGGCTTCGGCGTGGTCTGGCGCTTCACCGGACTGGGTCTCAACCCCGTCGTCGACAGGACCGTCGAGCTGCTGGCGCAAGCGGGATCGCCGGCCGCGCTGATCGCGCTCGGCATCAATCTGTTCCGGTTCGAGGTCAAGGGCGAGATGGTGAGCGTCGTCATGATGAGCGCGCTGAAACTGCTGGCGATGCCGGCGGCCGCGTTCGTGCTGGCCAAGCTGCTCGGTTTGCCTCCAGTCGCAGCCGGCGTCATCGTGCTGTTCGCGGCGATGCCGACCGGCGCCAACGCGTATATCTTTGCGGTTCAGTACCAGCGGCTGGTGAACCCGGTGTCGGGCGCGGTGGCGCTGGGCACGCTGCTGGCGGCGGTGACGTTGCCGGTGGTGGTGATGGTGGTGGCGCGTTGAGCGCTCCACCATCGTTCCGGTGGATTTTGCGTTTGCACGCAAAGGTCATTCGTCTGCTCTGATGCCCACTGCAGGGAGGCTAACATGGGACAGCGTGAGCAGCTTCCCGTCTAAGCCGGCGTGCAGGAACCGCCATGACCGTTGGGACCGCTGACCGTCGTGCATGTCGTCCCGTCACTGCCCACGCTGATGCCGTACTTCGTGTCAGCGGTCTTCCAAAGTATGACGCTGAAGGTTTTTCCGTCGGCACTCATGTGGCCACCTGACACGGCTTCCAGGTCGTCTAAGGTGAGGGCTTCGCTCGCAAGATAGATCATGTCACTCTCCGTCTGGATGCGGTTGCGGACTGGCATCTGATAGTCGGGAGTTAATCTCAGAGCGTTCATTGCCTCAGTGACGTAGATCACCCTGTGCAAACATGAGTACGGTTGGTGAGTCTCGTGGTGATGAGCGCGCTCAAATTGCTGGCAATGCCAGCGGCAGCGTTCGTGCTGGCGAATCTGCTCGGTTTGCCGCAGGGTAGTCTCTTGCTTCGAACCCGTCACCAACAGGACTTTGTAGCAGTCCGCCTGCCAAGCAACATCGAGCGCACGAGCAAGAACCCGTCGACCGAGGCCTAGCCGACGATAGTCGGCGTGGGTGACGACATTCTCAATCGCCCCATATGATCTCCAGCCTCGCGGCAGGTTAGGCACGATCGCGAGCGTGCACGAAGATACAATCAGTTCCTCCGCTTGTGCCACGATCACGGTCATGAAACTGGATGAAAGCAACGTCGACCGGACCCGTTCAGCGGTGGCCGCCTCGAGTTGAAGGTCGTGCGGATGAAGGTGCCGGTAAAGGTTCAACACCTCCGACAGGTCGTGCTCTCCCGCAGATCGAATAACGGCTTCGGTCATGTCATGCTACCAGGGGCCATCGCTATGGAAAGACACTATCGGAAATGGCCAGACCTTCACGCAAAGATGCCGTGATCGATCCGGTGCAACATCTCCTCGACGACCCGCGCGCCCGCTTCCGTCGCGAGATAAGCCAGTGGCGTTTCACCGCCCAGCGCCCTCTTGGGCTTGTGCAGCCAACGGCGCGCTTTCTCCGTGTCTCCGAACACGTTTGCGGCGAGACGGCTGACCCGCGCCAGCCGCACGGCTTTATCGGGGTCTTCAAGAGACAACGGCTCGCCTCCGACAACTAGCCAAGTGAAGTTTCATGCACTGTCACCATAATTCCGAGCCACGCGTAAAGGCGAATGCTGATTCGGAAACCAAATTTAGTGGCGAGACGGCCCTGCCGAGCCCCGCACGTCTGACGTCTTGACCAGCACGGCGTCGGGCTCCTCGATCGGGCCATTCAGATATTTCGCCCGCGCCATCTGCTCGATCTTCGACCGGTTTCTGAGGAAAGCCTGTACCCTGCCCTCCTTGTCGAGCCCGTCGGTCCCAAAATGGTCGTCGAGCGCCTCCCGACTAATCGCGCAGGCGACCTGCCGACCAAGTGCTTGCGCTGCGAATGCAATGACGTCCCGGCTCAAGTCGTAACGTGGAGGGGCGCTGTCAAATTCAAGATCTATTCTCGGAATTAGAGATCGCACGGCACCAACCGTCTTCAGCGTCAGGTCACGGGTGACGCTCTCGACCTCTTTCAGTCCTTCTTCAAGGAGCTGGCGCCATGTTGGGCCACGCTCGCGTGCGTCGTCCCAGGCTTCCTTCAAATCGTGCGGTCTCAGCTCGGAGAGTGCCCGCAATAAAGCCTCGGCCTGCTGGATGTCCTTGTCGCGCTTGGCCGCCCCCTCTCTTCGGCGCCGTGAAAGGATGAGCTTATGGATCGCAAAGCGTGCCGGCGCGGGAACGTAAACGGCGATGCCGGCGCCGTGCAGTATCACGGCCGGCTCCAGATCGTGGATCAGATAATCCAGGAAGCGAAGTGGCTGCGCATCAGTTTGCAACGCGGGCAGAGCCTGAGGCTCGCCTGTCTCCGGACCGGTGTTGGGGGTGAGGAAATCGACTCGCACTCCGCCCTTTGCCGCGTAGCTCGTCACACGCCTTCCATCCACGACGTGCGGCACCGCTCGGAACGTCGTGTCGACGCCCTTCAAGACCTCGAGAACCGGAGGCGTGCTGTCTCCAAGCGCGACGGAGGCATTCCTGAATTGAGCAATGTCAATGTCGCCCGTTTGTAGCAGAGCACCGGGAAGCCGCACGCCGAGCATCGCGGGGTAAGCCTGAAATGCAATGGTGCCGACCAGCACGCCGCGGAGTCGAAAGACCCCCGCGTTAGCCAAGGCAGCGAGAACGTCGCCGATGTCCGGAATGGGTCGCGGTAAACCGAACGATCGCACGAGCGTCGATACGAGCGCACGCCTTTCCTTGATGTCGTCACGATGCTGCTTGTGACGGGATATTCGGTCCAGCAATTCGGGGGTTTGCGGGCCGACATATCTCTGGCTCCGATCTTCACCCGCGCCCGTTTGAAAGTACCAGTACTTTCGCGCCTTCACCGTCTTGGCTATGAACGCACCATCTTCCGCAAACGCATCGTCAAACGCTGCATTGGTGCAGCGCTCCAACAGTTCGGCGTAGGTGGTTTGCAGGACCAGCTTCGGCGGCGCCATGGCTTCCAACCGATGTTATACTCATTTTGCAAGTTGAGTATAACTAGTTTCCCGTCGCTCTCAAGTGGCTATACGCAGTCCGCGAAACGATGATAACGCGGCCGCCGCGGGCCGGCGGGTCACTAGTCCGTACCTTGAAAGGTGGGAATGTGGCGCTGAATAATTGCCGGCGCTGGTACAGTTGGGTGGGCTCGAACCACCGACCTCCTGTTCCACAGACAGGCGCTCTAACCAACTGAGCTACAACTGCATCCTTGCGAGCCGCACCTCTGGGCGCCCTTAAGAGGGCCGATGCCGAGGGGGGCTGGACGGGGCGGAAACTAGGTGCAACGGGTGTTTTTGGCAAGGCCGCAAACGGACGAAAACCCGGGGTAAATCACCCTCAGCGCGATGAAATCGGGCTTGATGGTGACCATGCTGGTGTTGCGCTCCCCTCGCCCGCTTGGCGGCGATACTCCCGTTGAGGAAAGAGCCCTCTCCCGGCCTCTCCCGCAGGCGGGAGAGGTGAAGAAAAAACCCGGGCGCTGGGCCCGGGTTTCTTGGTCAATTCAGGCCCGATCCGCTCAGGCGGCGGGCGGGTAGAACTTGGCGGCGGAGGCCTTGATCGGCTCGGCGGCGGCGGTGGCGGCGCGCTGGGCGATCTCGGCGAGCTCCTTGGCCTGGGCCTGGAAGGTCTCGAGCTGCTTCTTGGAATGGCCGGTCCAGAGCGCGAACGCATCCGACGGCGATTTCACGCTGAACAGCTCCTGGGTGAAGTCGAGATGGGCCGTGGTGTTGGCCTTCATGAACTCCATCAGCTTGGCGGTGTATTCGCTCGCGCCCTTGCTGGCGTTGGTGAACACGGCCTCGACGGCGCCGTTGTGGGTTTCGGCGGCGTCCTTGAACTTGGCATAGCTTTCGCGCGCCTGCGAAACGCCCTTTTCGGCGAACGCACGCACCTGCTCCGGAACCTCGAACGGAATGACGGAGGCAGAGAATGGATCAGTCGCACCTGTCATGATTGTCCCTCACGATTTGGAAAACGAGAGTGAGCCCTCTGGCGCGCCCGCCGGCCCCGATCATGGGCCCTCAATTCAGCAGGTGCAAAGACTGGAAACGCAACAAAATGAGATGGCTCGCCCAGTGCTCGCCACCATCTCTGCCTAATATGTCAACATTGTGCAACGCAGCGCGATTATGGCCGCGTTGCGATAATTTAATCTAGGTTAGGGTGAGGTTCCCCGGGTGGGGAACCGGTGGTTGAGAGAATTGGGTGCGGGCGTTGCTCTTACCCTCCCCTCGAGGGGGAGGGTCGATCGCGCGAAGCGCGAGCGGGGTGGGGTGATCTCTCCACTCGGGCACCGCTTCGGGGGAAAGACTGTCACCCCACCTCGGTTCGCACGTCGCTTCGCTCCGCGCGAACCGATCCTCCCCCTCCAGGGGAGGATGGGCACCTGTGATGCCGCGTCAGCAGGACCATTGCGCGAATCCTGCGGATGCAAGCTCGCTCCCGCTTGCGGGGGCGGCGGCATTAAGGTTATCGCGGCTTTAGGCTTCTCTCCGTAGGCTTCCGCCGTGGACCTGCCGGCGCCCGCGCGCGATACTAACCCTTTCTTAAGGCTGTCATTCCCGGCAGCCCTGCCAGTGATGCCTGCCCGTGATGCCTGACAGCGAGACCTGAAGCCGGTTGGATGAGTAGTTCGGATTTCCAGTTGCGAGGCGTCGGCGATTCCCGGCTGGCCGTGCACGCGACCTCCCCGCTGCCCGCCTGGCTCTGGTCGATCGACGGCACGCGCGTGCTCTGGGCCAATCCGGTCGGCGCCAGGCTGTTCGGCGCAGCGAATGCCGCCGTGCTCGCGGACCGGAGCTTCGGCCCGGCCGACAACCATCGCCGCCAGATCGTCCGGCTGGCGCGGCAGCTGCCCGCCAACGGCGCCACCAGGCTCGAACGGCTGCGCGGCTTCGGCGCGCGGCTCGGCAGCCTGATGACCTGCGCCTGCGCGCGGCTCGAATTTGCCGATGGCCACCACGCCGTGCTGGTCAGCGCGATGGACCCGGCGCTGCGCACCATGCCGCTGGTCGAGCGGCTGCTTCGTCTGGTCGAAGGCGCCGCGGTGCCGATGGCCGCGTTCGCACCCGACGGCCTGTTCATCGGCGCAAGCGAAGCGGCCCGTGCCCTGCTCGGCTTTCGCGATCTCGGCGAGGCCGGCCTCGAGCAGGCGCGCAGCGATGCGCTGGCCCAGGGCCGGGTCGAAATGCCGATCGGCATCGGCAACATGGTGCTGCAACGGGTCGGCAGCGGCAGCGATGTTGGTCTGGTCACGCTGATCGAGCCCAACATTGTGCAGGCCGAGCCTGTTGCGACCGTGAGCGAGAGCACGCCCGACGCAGCGCCTGAAACGCCGGCTCAACCCGCGCAGCAGGCCGTCGCGATGCCGAGCCAGCCGTCGCCATCGCACGAAGCCTCCAGCGGGATTGCGCTGTTCGACGCGTTCGCCGAACCGGTCGAAACGCCGGCCGAGACGATCACTCACCCGCCGGAGCCAGCCGCAGAAGAGACCGCGCCAGACGCAACACCAGAGGCGATCGAGGCCGCACCCCAAACTCCGGTTGAAAACCCGCCTGAGGCCATTGTGCCGCCGCAAGCCGAGCCGACCACGGCCGCCATGGTCGAGCCGTCTCCGGCCCCAGAGCCGCCCGTACCGCACCAGCATCCGCTGCGCTTCCTGTGGCAGATGGATGCGGAGGGCCGCTTCGTGCTCGGCTCGGACGAGTTCATCCGCCTGATCGGCCCGCGCACCGCGGCCGGCTTCGGCCGGCCCTGGCGCGACATCGCCGACGCGTTTGCGCTCGATCCGGACGGGCGCGTCGCGCAGGCGCTGGCGAGCCACGACACCTGGGCCGGCATCACCGTGAACTGGCCGGCCGATGGCGGCGAGCATGTGCCGGTCGAGCTTGCGGGCCTGCCCGTCTACGACCGCGAGCGCAATTTCGCGGGCTTCAAGGGCTTTGGCGTCTGCCGCGATCTCGACGGGCTCAACCGGCTCGATGCATTGCGGCGCTACGAGCAGCTGGTAGAGCCGCCGGCGCAGCACGGTGTGTCGACCGATGAGGTCGCGCCTGAGCCTGGGCCTGAGCCTGAAGCGGAGCCGCCGCCTCCGCCGGACGAGCCGCCTCCGCCTGCAACTGAGCCCGAAGCTGAACTGCCCGAACCCGTTACTGATGCGAATTCACACCCAACCGATCTGGAAACGCCCGTGGAAACGCCTCCCAATGTCCTGCCGTTCCGACAGCCCGGCGATGCGCGAGCACCGACGCTGACGCCGGTCGAGAACAGCGCGTTCAACGAGCTCGCCCGGCAATTGTCGGAGCGGCTCGAACGCGAGAAGGAAACGATCGCGGCTGCAGCGGATGAACCGCCGACAGCGGAGATCACGCCCGACCCGCCTGAACCCGAGCCGCCGCATGCCGCGCCCGAATGGCTGAGCGAACCGGCGCCGCCGCCGCGCGGCGACAGCGCACGCGACCGCACGCTGCTCGACCTGCTGCCGACCGGCATCCTGATCTATCGCCTCGACCGCCTGCTCTACGCCAACGCCGCGTTCCTCGCGCGCATGGGCTACGCAAGCCTCGGTGCACTGGAAGAGGCCGGCGGGCTCGATGCGCTCTATGTCGAGCCCGGCGTGTCCACCGCCAGCAGCACGTCGCACGCCGGCACGCCGGTGACGATCAGCGCGACCGTTGCGAACGGCGAGCAGCCGCTTGCGACCACGGAAGCGCATCTGCATACCATCGACTGGGACGGCGCCTCCGCGCATGCGCTGATCTGCGCGCTGCCGCAGGCCGCGGCTGTCATCGCCGAACCTGCCACCGCTGCGCCCGTTGCCGCGCCGCCTGTCGACGCCGAGACCCTCGTCTTCGCTCCCGAGCCCGAGCCTGAGCCCGAGGCCGGCGAGGCGGATGCCGAGGATCTCGCCGCAATCCTCGACACCACGGCCGAGGGCATCGTCATGTTCGATGCCGAAGGCAACATCCACGCCTGCAACCGCAGTGCGGAGGCGCTGTTCGGCTATGACGGCGAAGCGCTGATGCAGCAAAATCTCGTGACGCTGTTCGCGCCCGAGAGCCAGCATGTGGTGATCGATTATCTCGAAAGCCTCAAGAGCCAGGACATCGCCAGCCTGCTCGACCATGGCCGCGAGGTGCTGGGCCGCGAGAAGAAGGGCGGCGTGATTCCGCTCGCGATGATCATGGGCCGCACCCGGCCCGACGGCCCGAACTTCTTCGCCGTGTTCCGCGACCTGTCGCAGAGCAAGCAGGGCGAGAACGAGCTGACGCGCGCCCGCCGTCTCGCCGACGGCGCCGCCAATGCCAAGGCCGACATGCTGGCGCGGATCAGCCACGAGATCCGCACGCCGCTCAACGCCATCATCGGCTTTGCCGAGGTGATGATCTCGGAGCGCTTCGGCACGCTCGGCAACGAGCGCTATGGCGAGTACATGAAGGACATCCGCGCCTCCGGCGAGCGCGTCATCACCATCATCGACGATTTGCTGGAGCTGTCGCGGATCGAAACCGGCAAGCTCGATCTCAACTTCGCCGATCTCAACCTCAACGATCTGGTCGAAGCCTGCGTCGTGGTGATGCAGCCGCAGGCCAATCGCGAGCGCATCATCATCCGCACCTCGCTCGGCCACGCGCTGCCGCAGGTGACGGGCGATGCGCGCGCGCTGCGGCAGGTCACCATGAACCTGGTGTCAAATTCGATCCGGCTTGCCAGCGCCGGCGGCCAGGTGATCGTCTCGACTGCGCTGAACGACCGCGGCGAGGTGTGCTTGCGCATCCGCGACACCGGTCATGGCCTCAGCGACAACGAAGTCGCCGCCGCGATGGAGCCGTTCCGCACGCCGCCGCCCGGCGATGCGTCGGACAGTTCGGCGCTCAGCCTGTCGCTGACCAAGGCACTGGTCGAGGCCAACCGCGCCCGGTTCAACATCAAGAGCACGGCGAATACCGGCACGCTGATCGAAGTGGTGTTCGCGCCCGCGCTGGCGCGGGCGTAAGCGCGATCAGAGCAGCCGACTGATCGCCGCAAAGACGGTGCGCTCCCTCTCCCGCCTGCGGGAGAGGGTTGGGGAGAGGGTATCTCCGCAACGGGACAATCCCCCAGAGGAAAGAACCCTCACCCGCCGCGCCGGACGATGCTCCGGATCGCCCGGAGCGCCGACCTCTCCCGCAAGCGGGAGAGGTGCAGCGAGCCCGCGGCGAGTTTTCTGGACTCACTCATTATTCGCTTCGGTCCAAACAAAAAGGGCACGGCTCACGCCGTGCCCATCGCAATCGAGGCTGTGCGATCGCCTCAGCTATAGATCTCGAACAGGCCGGCGCCGCCCTGGCCGCCGCCGATGCACATCGTCACTACGCCCCACTTGGCCTTGCGGCGCTTGCCTTCCTGGAGGATGTGGCCGGTGAGACGCGCGCCGGTCATGCCGAAGGGGTGGCCGATCGCGATCGAGCCGCCGTTGACGTTGTACTTCTCGGGGTCGATGCCGAGCTTGTCGCGCGAATAGAGGCACTGGCTGGCGAAGGCCTCGTTGAGCTCCCAGAGATCGATGTCGTCGATCTTGAGGCCGTGACGCTTCAACAGCTTCGGCACGGCGAAGATCGGGCCGATGCCCATCTCGTCCGGCTCGCAGCCCGCCGCGGCCCAGGCGACGAAGCGGCCCAGCGGATTGAGGCCGCGCTTCTCGGCATCCTTGGCTTCCATCAGCACCACCGCGGCTGCGCCGTCGGAGAGCTGGCTGGCATTGCCGGCGGTGACGGACTTGCCCGGGCCCTTCACCGGCTCGAGCTTGGCGAGGCCTTCCAGCGTGGTCTCGGGACGATTGCACTCGTCGCGGTCGACGACGTAGTCGACGATCGACTCGGCCTTGGTTGCCTTGTCGACCACCTTCATCTTGGTCTTCATCGGGACGATCTCGTCCTTGAACTTGTTCGCCTGCTGCGCCGCGGCCATGCGGCGCTGCGACTCCAGCGAATATTCGTCCTGGTATTCGCGGCTGACGTTGTAGCGCTCGGCGACGATGTCGGCGGTGTCGATCATCGCCATGAAGATCGCCGGCGCGGTCTTCAGCAGCTCCGGATCGACCCATTCCTTCGGCGATCCGCCGCCGGGGATCGAGATGCTCTCGACACCGCCCGCGACGATGCAGTCGGAGCCGTCCGAGCGGATCGAGTTCGCGGCCATCGCGATGGTCTGCAGGCCCGACGAGCAGAAACGATTGACCGAAACGCCGCCGGTGCTCTTGGGTAGGCCGGCGAGCAGCGCCGCCTGGCGGCCGATGTTCGGCGCGCCATGGGCGCAATTGCCGAGGTAGCAATCCTCGACATAGTCCTTCTCGACACCGGCGCGGTCGACCGCGTGGTGAATGGCGTGCGCGGCCAGCGACATCGGCGGCGTGATGTTGAACCCGCCGCGGCCGGACTTCGCCAGCCCGGTGCGCGCATAGGAAACGATGACGGCTTCACGCATTGTTTTCTCCCTTTCGAACGATTGGTACGGAGCGCTAGGACAAGCTGTTCTCGGCGCCATTGGTACACAAACTTTGGAGAGTGCGGGAGAAATAAAAACGCCGCCTCCGGTGATGGAGGCGGCGTTGTTCCGCGGGTCGGAATTACAGTCGCTGTCATTCCGGGGCGATGCGCAGCATCGAACCCGGAATCTCGAGATTCTCAGGTGCGCAATTGCGCACCATAGTTCGCGCTTGCGCGCGCCCCGGAATGACAGTTACTCAGAACGTCAGTGCCTTGACCTGCTTGACCTGCGGCAGGGCCTGCACCTTGGCGAGCAGGTCGGCCGGCACCGCGCCGTCGACCTCGACCAGCGCGATGGCATCGCTACCCTGCGCGACGCGGCCGAGGTGGAAGGTCGCGATGTTGATCTTGGCGTCGCCCAACAGGCTCGCGAACCTGCCGATGAAACCCGGCTTGTCCTCGTTGGTGACGTAGATCATCGACTTGCCGAACTCGGCGTCGACGCGGATGCCCTTGATGTCGACGAGGCGCGGCTTGCCGTCGGCATAGACGGTGCCGGAGACCGAGCGCGCCTGGCGCTCGGTGGTGACGGTGACCGTGATCAGGCTTTCATAGTCGCTCTGCGCGGCGCGCACGATCTCGTCGACCACCATGCCGCGCTCCTTGGCGACAACGGGTGCGGACACCACGTTGACCTCGCCGAGCATCGGCCGCAGCAGGCCGGACAGCACCGCCGACGTGATCGCCTTGATCTTCATCTCGGCGACGTGGCCTTCATAGGTGATCTCGACCTTGAGGATGCCGCTTTCGGTGAGCTGGCCGGCAAACGAGCCGAGCTTCTCGGCGAGCGCGATGAACGGCTTCAGCTTCGGCGCTTCTTCCGCCGTGATCGAGGGGAAGTTGACGGCGTTCGAGATCGCGCCGGTGAGCAGATAGTCCGACATCTGCTCGGCAACCTGCAGCGCGACGTTCTCCTGGGCCTCGGTGGTGGAGGCGCCGAGATGCGGCGTGCAGATCACGTTGGCATGGCCGAACAGCACGTTCGACGTGGCGGGTTCCTCGACAAAGACGTCGAAGGCGGCACCGGCAATGTGCTTGGAATTGAGCGCATCGACCACCGCCTGCTCGTCGACGAGGCCACCGCGGGCGCAATTGATCAAGCGCACGCCTTTCTTCATTTTGGCGATCGCAGCCGCGTCGATGATGTTCTTGGTCTTGTCCGTCAGCGGGGTGTGCAGCGTGATGAAGTCGGCGCGTTTCAGGAGATCGTCGAGCTCGACCTTCTCGACGCCGATGTCCCTGGCGCGCTCCGGCGACAGGAACGGATCGAACGCGATCACCTTCATGCGCAGGCCGAGCGCGCGGTCGGCGACGATCGAACCGATATTGCCGCAACCGACGACGCCGAGCACCTTGCCGGTGATCTCGACGCCCATGAAGCGGTTCTTCTCCCACTTGCCGGCCTGGGTCGAGGCGTCGGCCTGCGGGATCTCGCGGGCCAGCGCCAGCATCAGCGTGATGGCGTGCTCGGCGGTCGTGATGGAATTGCCGAACGGCGTGTTCATCACGATGATGCCTTTAGCCGTGGCGGCGGGGATCTCGACATTGTCGACACCGATGCCGGCGCGGCCGATCACCTTGAGGTTGGTCGCCTTCTCCAGGATCTTGGCGGTGACCTTGGTCGCGGAGCGGATCGCAAGGCCGTCGTAATTGCCGATGATCTCGGCGAGCTTGTCCTTGTCCTTGCCGAGGTTGGGCTGGAAGTCGACCTCGACGCCGCGATCCTTGAAGATCTGCACGGCGGCGGGCGAGAGCGCGTCGGAAATGAGAACTTTGGGCTTGGTCATGGGATGTGTCCTTCACACCCTCCCCTGGAGGGGGAGGGTCGGCGCGGAGCGCCGGGGTGGGGTGAAGCTGCGAAAAAGAAAATCGCCGGTGCGCCGTGTGGAGAGATCACCCCACCCCGCCGCACCTGGCGGTGCGTCGACCCTCCCCCTCCAGGGGAGGGTAAGAACTCAGGCCGCCTTGGCGAGCGTGGCCCTGGTCTCGGCAAAGGCCCAGTCGATCCACTGCGTCAGCAGCTCGACGTCCTTGGCCTCGACGGTGGCACCGCACCAGATGCGCAGGCCGGCCGGGGCATCGCGGTAATAGGCGAAGTCGTAGCCCGCGCCTTCCTTCTCGACCAGCGCGACCAGCTTCTTGCTGAACTCGGCTTGCGCATCCTCGGAGAGCGAGGTGATCGCGGGATCGGTGAACTTCAGGCACACCGAGGTGTTGGAGCGGATCGCCGCGTCCTTGGCCAGGAAGTCGATCCAGGGCGTCTTCGCCTTCCAGTCGGCCAGCACCTTGGTATTGGCATCGGCGCGCGCGATCAGCGCCTTGAGGCCGCCGATCGACTTGGCCCAGTTCAGCGCGTCGAGATAATCCTCGACGCAGAGCATCGACGGCGTGTTGATGGTCTCACCGACGAAGATGCCCTCGTTGATCTTGCCGCCCTTGGTCATGCGGAAGATCTTTGGCAGCGGCCAGGCCGGCTTGTAGGTCTCGAGCCGTTCCACGGCGCGGGGCGACAGGATCAGCATGCCGTGGGCGGCTTCGCCGCCGAGCGCCTTCTGCCAGGAGAAGGTGACGACGTCGAGCTTGGCCCAGTCGAGGGCTTGCGCGAACGCAGCCGAGGTCGCGTCGCAAATGGTCAGGCCTGCGCGGGACGCGCTGATCCAATCAGCGTTCGGCACGCGCACGCCGGAGGTGGTGCCGTTCCAGGTGAAGACGACGTCGCTGTTCGGATCGACCTTGGCGAGATCGGGGAGTTCACCGTACGCCGCGTTGAGCTTGGTGACGTCCTTGAGCTTCAATTCCTTGACGATGTCGCTGACCCAGCCCTCGCCGAAGGATTCCCAGGCCAGCGTGGTGACGGGTCGCGCGCCGAGCAGCGACCACAGCGCCATCTCGACCGCGCCGGTATCCGACGCCGGCACGATGCCGATGCGGTAATCCGCGGGCACTTCGAGCACTTCGCGTGTCAGGTCGATCGCGAGCTTGAGCTTGGTCTTGCCCACCTTCGCGCGATGCGAACGGCCGAGCGCTGCGTCCTTGAGATTTTGGGCGTTCCAGCCGGGGCGCTTGGCGCAGGGACCGGAGGAGAAATGCGGCACGTTCGGCCGCGAAGCGGGCTTCGCTACAGTCATCGTCTACCCTTCCAGATAGTAAGCCTCCCGTTGGGGGGAGGTGTCCCGCCGCGGCTGATACGGGAAACAGGAAGAGTCGTCAAGGAAGTTCCGGCCCCTCACGCGCGAGTGATGGCGCCTCCGGTGCGACTTTGGGCGATTCGACCACGGCAAGCGCGTTCAGCAAGTCCGTGGCCTCGTTGATCAATTGCGCGGCTCGGCGGCGGCTGCCGACCTTCATAATGCATTTGTCATTGGCCTGCACAACGTAGTCGTTGCCGACCTTGATCATCGAATAGCTTGTCATCGAAATCCCCGAACCGACCGAGCCCGGTTTGGACGTTCGGTAGCACCGTTCGTTCCCGCGCGAAGGTGAACGACGCAGGGGTAGTTTATCAGCTGTTAACATGAACGAATGCGCGATCGGATTTTGCTGATCGCGCAACGCTCGCAACGCGCTGCCTCAAAAGCGGACAGTCATGCCGACGTGACTCGCAGCGAACCCGAGCCGCTTATAGAAGCGCTGCGCATCGACGCGACTCGCATGCGTCATCAGCTCGACCAGATTGCAGCCGCGAGCCTTTGCTTCAGTCACCGCCCACTGCACCAATTGCTCGCCGATGCCGCGACTGCGGCAATCCGTGGCAACGCGGACATCCTCGAGCAGACCGCGGATCCCGCCTTGCGAACTGATGCCCGGGAGGATCGCGAGTTGCAGGCAGCCGACCACCCTGCCCTCGCTCTCGGCAACCACGAGCGCGAGATTTGGATCGCGCTCGACGCGTTCGAACGCCTGGTAATAGACGGCAGGCAATGGATCCTCCACCCGCTCGCGCGCGCGGCCGAGATGATCGTCGGCGAGCATCGCGATCATCGCAGGGACGTCCTCGCGACGTGCGGGGCGGATCGACACGGATTTCGTATTCATAGGCGAAGCTCCGGACTTAGCGCGCCGACGGAAGGCCGAGATAAGCCTCGGTGTCACCGATCCAGCGGCCGATGGCGGCCAAGCGGGCGAGGTCGAAGCCGCCTTCATGCGCGACGCGGGTATAGGCCAGCAGCGAGATGTCGGCGAGCGAAACCAGGTCTCCAGCCAGGAAACCACTGGTGGTGAGATGGGCCTCCATGCGATCGAGCGCCGCATAGCCGCGCTTGACCTTCTCCGGATCGAGCTCGGATGCATTCCTGCCAAGATAGACGAGCTGGAAGCGGCACACCGCGATATAGGGTTCGTGGCTGTACTGTTCCCAGAACAGCCATTCGTCCATCTTGGCAGCGGCGTATGCGTCGGCCGGAATGAGCGCGCTGTCGCGCGCGAGATAGCGGATGATGGCGTTGGACTGCGCCAGGGTGCGGCCGTCGTCGAACTGGATGGTCGGCACTTGGCCGGCGCCGTTCATCGTCAGGAATTGCGGCGTGCGCGTCTCGCCTTTGCGCGTGTCGATCTCGATCCAGCGGTAAGGCAGCGCGAGCTTGTCGCAGACCCACTTCACCTTCAGACAATTTCCGGAATTGCTGTCGCCGTAGATCTGCATTGCTGCCGCCCCACCTTCGGACGACAGAGCAGCAGGACGAGACGGGCCTGTCAATCGGCGGCGCGCGGGTCAGAACTTGTAGCCGAGACCGGCGCGAACCGTGTTGATGCTGGTGTCAACTGCCGAACTGAAGCGGACATATTCGTACTCGCCTCGGAAGAAAAGCCCACCGATCAGGTTGATATCGACACCGAGACCCGCGGTGTAGCCGTAGATCAAATGGTTATGCTGGGCGTCGGTCGAGTTCAGTGGCGCGAGCGGGATATAGTTCCCGAATTGCGTCGGGCTGACGCGGTCCTGCACATTGGCCGAGCGGACGATATCGGCATTCCCGAGTGCGACACCGCCAAATATGTAGGGCAGGAAGCATCCCCAGGCGTAAGCTGCGCGACCGCGGAATGTCGCCATGTCGCTGATGTTGATCGATGAAGAGGAGGTCGCCGTGACATCGTGAAAATTGCCGTCGGACAGGGCGTTGGGGCTCACGCGTCGCTCGGAGGCTGTCGTCGTTCCACCGAACTTGCCGTGCAGGTAGCTCATTTCGAGGCCGAGTACGACGTCGTCCCATTGCTCATTGTATCCGACAAAAGCCCCGTACCCGCTGCTGCGCTGCGAGGCTTTGCCGAGACCGAGATTCCACTGCGACACACCCATTTCCGCTTCGATCAACGTGTCGGCCAACAGCGCCGCCATCATGTTTTTGGTCGAGCCGTTGAAGTTCTCGTCGGAGGAACCGTAGCCGGCTTGGGCGCCGACGTAGCTGCCCTGCCAGTTTGGCCGCGAGTTGCTCAGCCCATCGGTGAAGCCGCCGCGCAGGACGGGAAGATCGGGCATGTCGGCCGCATGCGCGGCAGACACCGTCCCCAACATCGCCGCCGCCAACATCAGCCTACGCATTGCAACGCTCCATCGGACTCGAACTGCTGCCATGATCATGGCTCGTTAACCTTAACCAATGGTTGCGTCGGACGCTTTCACCGCGGTCGCACCATGAAAAATACGCAAAGCAAAACGGCGCGGGAGCATCCCGCGCCGTTAAGGGAGTTTAACCGATGAGGCTGACAATCAGCCCTTGGTAACGAGCGGCGGCATGTAAGCCGGCGGGCTGTCGAGCTGCCAGCGCACGCCGAGCTTCACGTCATGCGAGGTGACGTCCTTGACGGTGAACGGACTGCCGTTCACGACCGTGACGCCGTCGAAGGAATTCGTCGGGCCGGTTTTGAAATCGCCCAGGTCCATGTACCGATAGGCGAGTTCGATGGTGACGTTCCGCGTGACCTGATAGCCAAGGCCAGCATGCAAGGCCCAGGCGAAATTCCATTTTGCGGAGTCGGCGGCGTAGGTCGTTGAGGGCGACGTCCCCAGCCCCGTGCGCAGGGAAACACCGTCGTCCCGGAAGCCGCTGATGCTGTTGCGCGACATGCCGACGCCGGCGCCGATAAACGGGGTCACGCACCACCACGTTCCAAGATCGACATAGGCGTTTGCCATGACGACCCACTCGGATTTGCTGGCCGTGTAGTTGTCCGCGACACCGAAGCCGGCAAACGCCGCGTTCAAAGGAAGGTTTTGGGAGCCGTGAAAATTGGCTTTGCCACGATATTCGCCGGTCACGTCACCGCGGAACCAGTTGTTGAATTTATAGCCGACGCCGAGGCCGAACATCGTCGAGCTGTCCCAGCCGAACCCGTGATCCTGCAGCGCGCCGGGGAAGCTGGCATTGATCGAATCGATGCTCGCGCTGTGCAGGCTCTTTGAACTCTGGTTGGTCATGCCGATATCGCCGCGCAGATACCAGCCGCCGAAGTCGGCGGGCTGCGCGACCGGGGCGTACATGGGAGGGGGCGCCGCGATCGGCATGTCGGCGGCGAATGCCATCGACGAGATCAGTGATGCCGCACCCGCGGCAAGGAGAGACTTCACGCTACGCATTGGCTTCGTCCTTTTGGCCGGTGAGGCAATACGCGCCTCACTTTCTGGAAACTCACAGGCCGGACGATTGCACCAAATGTTTAAGCGCCACTTAACCCTAATTTTTAAGGTTGATTTTTTCTGAGTGCACACGCGGATGCGGCGGGAGCGTTGCAAAAATGCGGCAGCCAGAGCTTCCGCTCCGCCGCAATTGCTAACGATGTATGAAGCCGCATTGCAGCGAAAAAGGATGTGTTAACGCGCGTGCTGCGGCAGCCTGGGCAGGAACACCGCGAGAAGCCCGATCGCGGGAAGCCAGGCGCAGACCTGGTAGACGAACGCGATCGAGGTGTGATCGGCGAGCTTGCCGAGCACGGCGGCACCCAGGCCGCCGATGCCGAAGGCGACGCCGAAGAACACGCCGGAGATCATGCCGAAACGATGCGGCACCAGTTCCTGCGCGAACACGATGATCGACGACGTCGTCGAGGAGATGATCAGGCCGATGATGACGCTGAGCACCGCGCTGGCGTAGAGGCCGGCATAGGGCAGCGCCAGCGTGAACGGCAGCGCACCGACGATCGAGATCCAAATCACGATCTTGCGGCCGAAGCGATCGCCGAGCGGACCGCCGAGAAACGCGCCGACCGCGTTCGCCGCGAGGAAGATGAAGAGATACATCTGGGCGGCCTGCGTCGACACGCCGAAGCGGTCGATGAGGTAGAAGATGTAGTAGCTCGACAGGCTTGAGACGTAGAGCTGCTTCGAGAACAGCAGCGCCACCAGCACAACAAGCGCGACCGCGACGCGGCGCGAGCTCGGCGCATCCGGATGGGCCTGGGCCACCGCGGTTTTCTTCGCCTTGATCTGCGGTTCGTACCAGCGGCCGATGCGCCAGAGGATGACAATCGCGAGGAACGCGATCGAGGAGAACCAGGCGATGCTGCCCTGCCCGAACGGCACCACGATCAGTGCAGCCAGCACCGGTCCCATCGAGGTGCCGAAGCTGCCGCCGAGCTGGAACACCGATTGCGCGAAGCCGTAACGGCCGCCAGAGGCGAGCCGGGCGATGCGCGCGGATTCCGGGTGGAACACCGCCGAGCCGAGACCGACCAGCGCAGCGGCCATCAGGATGACGAGATATTGGTGCGCGGCGCTGAGCAGCAGCAGGCCGAAGAAGGTCGAGGCCATGCCCACCGAGAGTGAATAAGGCTGCGCCTTCTTGTCGGTGTAATGGCCGACCACCGGCTGGAGCAGCGAGGCCGTGAACTGGAACGCCAGCGTGATCATGCCGATCTGCGCGAAGTCGAGCGCGTAGGTGTCCTTCAGGATCGGATACACCGAGGCGATCAGCGACTGCATGGTGTCGTTGAGGAAGTGCGAGAAGCTGATGCCGGCGAGCACAATATAGGCCGGCCCTGCGGCAGCGGCCGGCGCGACGTCGCCGACGACGACCGGCTCGCTCAGCGTTTCCTCGGAGACGACGACAGGCTTGTTCAAAGGCTAATCCCGGCACGCGCGGCGATCCGCCGCATCCGGCTAGTTACGATGCAAGCGGCGGCCAAACCACCGCCAATCGTCGATAGCAGGGATGCGCGGGTGTCTCCGTCTTCCCGTCTTCCCCTCTCCCCTTGTGGGAGAGGGTGGATCGCCGCGTAGCGGCGAGACGGGTGAGGGGTTCTCTCCGCGCGTCGCCTTCGTAGTTGTGTACGCGGAGAGAACCCCTCATCCGGCGCTTCGCGCCACCTTCTCCCACAAGGGGAGAAGGAAGAAGTTTTACCTCAAGCCGCGGCCTGGCCGAGCGCGGAGACGATGGTGTCGACGACGTCCTCGACCAGGATGCGGTCCTCGCCCTCGGCCATGACGCGGATCACGGGCTCGGTTCCGGAGGAGCGGATCAAGAGACGGCCATGGCCGTTGAGCCGCTGCTCGCCGTCGGAGATCGCCGACTTGACGTCGGAATTATCAAGCGGCTTGCCACCCTTGTGGCGGACGTTTTTGAGGATCTGCGGCAGCGGATCGAAGCGATGGCAGACCTCGGACACGGGCCGGCGCAGCCTCTGCACCACCGCCAGCACCTGCAACGCAGCGACAAAGCCGTCGCCGGTGGTGGCGTAGTCGGACAGGATGATGTGGCCGGATTGCTCGCCGCCGAGATTGTAGCCGCCGCCCAGCATCTGCTCGAGCACGTAGCGGTCGCCGACCGGCGTGCGCACGAGATCGAGCCCCTGCCCTTTCAGGAAACGCTCAAGCCCGAGATTGGACATCACGGTGGCGACGATGCCGGGCCGCGACAGCCGCCCGTCTTCCTTCCAGCTCTGTGCGATCACCGCGAGCAGCTGGTCGCCGTCGACGACATGGCCGCGCTCGTCGACCAGGATGACGCGGTCGGCGTCGCCGTCCAGCGCAATGCCGATATCGGCGCGCATCTCGCGCACCTTCTTCGACAGCGCTTCCGGCGAGGTCGAGCCGCAATCCTTGTTGATGTTGAAGCCGTCGGGCTCGACGCCGATCGGCACCACGTCGGCGCCGAGTTCCCACAGCGCTTCCGGCACCACCTTGTAGGCGGCGCCGTTGGCGCAATCGACCACGACCCGCAGGCCGTCCAGCGAGAGATCGCGCGGCAGCGTGCGCTTGGCGAATTCGATGTAGCGGTCATGCACGCCGTCGATACGGCGGGCGCGGCCCAGGCTTGCGCTCTGCGCCAGTCGCTTGTCGATGGGCTCGTCGAGCAGCTGCTCGATCTGCTTCTCGACGTCGTCGGAGAGCTTGAAGCCCTGCGGGCCGAACAGCTTGATGCCATTGTCCTCGAACAGATTGTGCGAGGCCGAAATCATCACGCCGAGATCGGCGCGCATCGACTTGGTCAGCATCGCGACCGCCGGCGTCGGCATCGGGCCGACCAGCAGCACGTCCATGCCGACGGAGGTGAAGCCCGCGACCATGGCATATTCGATCATGTAGCCGGACAGGCGGGTGTCCTTGCCGATCACGACCCGGTGGCGGTGGTCACCGCGCTGAAACGCCAAGCCGGCGGCCTGGCCGACCTTGAGCGCGAGCTCCGGCGTGATCAGTCCGTTGGCGCGGCCCCGGATCCCGTCCGTCCCGAAATATTTGCGGCTCATATCGTCCCCCACGCAACAACCAGGGACTACAACCCGCGGGGCGCCCGGAGGGGCCCCCGCATCCCTGATTTGCTGAGGTCTTATAAAGCCATCGCGGCTAACTTGGCTTCAAAAAATATGATGAATCATTACGGAACCGGGGTCGCCCCCGCCCCGATAAGCCATTGTGAAACACGGTGTTTCCGGCTGGAACGTCGAAATCGCCGGAACCGCCTGCTAGTCGGTCCGCTTCACATGACCGTCGCCGCGGCTCGGCGCCGGTTGGGTCACATTGACGGGATCGGAGCCCGGAAAGGTCTCCTCCAACCCCTCCTCCAGCGCCTGATCGAGCCGATGCTTCTCTTTTACCTCGTCCGGCGTCGGCTGCCTGTGGGGCTTGGTCATGGCGCCCTCCTCGCAAAGGATTTGGCTGTGCATCCAACCATGCTAGATGACGCCTAAATCTTCCGATGCAAGACGGGCCGGGGAAACGTTCATGAAGCACATCACCTGTATCGACGATCTTCGCACGCTGCATCAGCGGCGCGTGCCGAAGGCGTTCTTCGATTATTGTGACCGCGGTTCCTATGCCGAGGAGACGCTGCGCGCCAACCGCGACGATCTCCATGACATCAAATTCCGCCAGCGCATCCTGGTCGACGTTTCCCGGCGCGACACCTCGACCATGATCCTCGGCGAGCCCTCGACCATGCCGCTGATCCTGGCGCCCGTGGGCCTTCTCGGCATGCAGCATGGCGACGGCGAGATCTATGCCTGCCGCGCCGCGCAGGCCGCCGGCATCCCGTTCACGCAGTCGACGATGTCGATCTGCTCGATCGAGGACATCGCCGCCAATGTCGAGAAGCCGTTCTGGTTCCAGCTCTATGTCATGAAGGACCGCGGTTTCATCAAGGAGCTGATCGAGCGCGCGATCGCGGCGAAGTGCAGCGCGCTCGTGCTGACCGTCGACCTTCAGGTGATCGGGCAACGCCATGCCGACATCAAGAACGGCATGACGATTCCGCCGGAGTGGACGCTGTCGAAATTTCTGGATTTCGCCACCAAGCCGGCCTGGGTCTCCGGCGTGCTGCGCGGCAAGCGCCGCACCTTCGGCAACATCGCCGGTCACGTGAAGAACACCGAGGATCTCAACCGCCTCGCGGAGTGGACCGCCTCGCAGTTCGATACCTCGCTGAACTGGAAGGACATCGAGTGGGTCCGCAGCATCTGGCCCGGCAAGCTCATCATCAAGGGCATTCTGGACGTCGAGGACGCCGAGGAAGCCGCCAAGACCGGCGCGCAGGCGCTGGTGGTGTCGAACCATGGCGGCCGTCAGCTCGATGGCGCGCCGTCCTCGATCGAGGTGCTGCCGGAGATCGCCGACGCGGTCGGTGAGAGGATGGAGATCATGTTCGACGGCGGCATCCGCTCCGGCCAGGACGTGATGCGCGCGCTCGCGCTCGGCGCAAAGTCCTGCATGATCGGCCGCGCCTACGCCTATGGCCTCGGTGCCGGCGGCCAGCCCGGCGTCGCCAAGGCGATCGACATCATCCACAAGGAGCTGTTGACGACCATGGGCCTGTGCGGCGTCAACAGGGTGGACGAGATCGACGAACACGTGATCGCGGTGTGAGGACATGCCCGGGGTGCAGCTGCGATAACAGCCGTCGTCCCGGACAAGCGCAGCTCCGCTTACGCTTGTCCGGGACGACAGCGGAGTTTGTTGCGGCAGCTGCGCACTATATTTCCCGCCCCTCACATTGGCGGTGTCAGGCCATCGCGGCCGACGCTGACGCGATTGGTCTCGAACGAACCGTCCGCCAGTGGCTTGACGAAGGCGATGATCCTGGCGCCCGCCTTCAGGTCCGACTTTTCGCCGGGCACATAGGTGACGACAGGCGTATCCGCGCCGACGAACACCTTCTTCTCGCCTTCCTTGTATTTGACCAGCAGCGTGTGGCCGTCATTGCCGACGACGCTCTCGGCAACCGTCGCGTTGGTCATGGTGGAGTTCGGCTTCAGATCCCAGGGCCTTGTGCCCTCGCCGGTGCCGCGCATGTTTTCGGGAAACACATGCACCTCGACGGCATTCTCGCCACCATCCGGTCCCGGCACGGTGGTGGCGCCGACGAAAGAACCGACCTTGATGTCGGCGAGAGCAATCCGGGTGATCCCCGCAACGCGCACGTCGGTGGCGATGTGCAGCTTGACCTGCTCGCCGCTGCGCGACTTGACCTGCATCGTGTCGCCCGCGACGTTCTCGATGGTGCCGCGCACCCGCGTCGGCACTGGCGCCCTTTGCGCGAAGGCTGCGAGGGCCGAGATGGCCACCATCGCGACGGCAAGGATTGGACGTGTGAAAGTTGCACGTTGAACAGACATGACGATCTCCGGATTGTCCCCACGGACATAGAACTCCGGAGACCGCGCGCTATTCGCTCAAGTCTTTGTGAGGTCGGCCTCGAGCAGCGCGCGCAGCTCCGCCGTGACCTCCGGCCTTTGGCCGAACCACAGCTCGAAGCCGCGCACCGCCTGATGCAAGAGCATGCCGAGCCCGTCGGCGGTCTTGAGGCCCCGCGCCCTGGCCGCGGCGAGCAGCGGCGTCACCAGGGGAACATAGACGAGGTCGGTGACGACGGCGGCTTGCGGCAGGCGCGCAACATCGACCTCGAGTGGAGGCTGGCCATGCATGCCAAGCGAGGTCGTGTTGACGAGAAGTTTTGCACGCGGCAGCACGTCGTTGATTCCGTCCCAGGAGATCGGATGCACGTTAGGCCCGAACTGCGTCGCGAGCGCCTCGGCCCGCGCGATGCTGCGGTTGGCGACGTGGACGCGGCTGAGGCCACGTTCGAGCAGACCGAACACGACCGCGCGCGAGGCGCCGCCCGCCCCCAGCACCAGCGCCTCTTCGGCCCGATCCCAACCGGGCGCGCCGGCATCGAGATTGTTGATGAAGCCCTCGACGTCGGTATTAGTCGATCGCAGTTCGCCGTCCGCGAACCACAGCGTGTTGGCGGCGCCGACGGCCGTTGCCCGCGCATCGGGCGTGGAGAACGCCAGCACGCATTCCTTGTGCGGGATGGTGACGTTGCCGCCGACAAAGCCGCGCAGCGACAGCCGCAGCACGAAGTCGCGGAGATCCTCAGGGGGCACCGCCTCGATGACATAGCCGCCCGCAATCCCGAGCGTGCGCAGCCAGTAATGATGGATCAACGGCGAGCGCGAATGCGCCGCCGGCCATCCGATCAGACAGGCCGCGAGAGCCTTGGTCACGTCATCCTTCCCTTCGGGGAGAGTGTGGAAGGCGATCCATTTCGCGTCCAGCCGGCTCTGTCAAGCCGCGCGGGCGCCGCATCGCCACTCCAGAGTCTGTCTACAGAGACAGTCTGGATGTCTCGTCGCTTCGTTCCACGCAATGACGGTGGGAGGGGTGCGTGACTTCAACTCTTGCCGTGCTCGCGGACGCGGCCCCTCACCCCACCCTCTCCCCGCAAGGACGGGGAGAGGGAGTGAGAGGCCGGTGCGTCCCTGACTGCGAGGGACAGCTCAGGCCGCGTGCTGATGCGCGGCGATGATCTGGTCGGCGGCGCGGCCCGTGACTTCGGCCATGTGGTCGAACTGACGGGTGAAGCTGCCGGCGCCGGCAGTGGCCGAGCGCAGCTCGACGATCAATTCGCCGATCTCGGCTTCCGGCATCATGGCGCGGACACAGTCCCAGCCGCTCCAGCCGTCGCGGGTGTCGAAGCCGAGGATCTGGCCGCGCCGCGCCGACAGGATCGCGTTGATCTTGGCGGTGGCATCGGTCGGGCAGACGATCTCGACCACGTGGATCGGCTCCAGCAACACCGACTGGCATTGCGGCAGGCCTTCGTTGAGCCCGATCCGCGCCGCGGTTCGGAACGCGAGATCGGAGGAATCGACGCTGTGATAGGAGCCGTCGGTCAGCGTCACCTGCAAATCGGTGACGGGGAAGCCGAGCGGGCCGCGCGTGAGCCCGTCGATGACGCCCTCTTCCACCGCGCCGATGTAGTTGCGCGGCACCGCGCCGCCGACCACCTTCTCGGCGAATTTGAAGCCCTCGCCGCGCGCCAGCGGCCGGATGTCGAGCACGACGTCGCCGAACTGACCGTGGCCGCCGGACTGCTTCTTGTGGCGGCCGCGCTGGACGATCGGCTTGCGGATGGTCTCCTGGTAGCCGATCGCCGGAGGATGCGACGTGATCTTGACGCCGAAGCGGTCGCGCAGCCGCTCATTGGCCACACGCAGATGCATCTCGCCCTGTCCCCACAATACCGTGTCGTGGGTCTGGGCGTTCTGCACGACGACGAGTGAGGGATCCTCCTCGTGCAGCCGCGCCAGCGCCTGCCCGAGCTTGACGTCGTCCTTGCGGTCGGTGGCCGCAACCGACATTGCCAGCACCGGCGGCGTCGGCTCGAGAGCGGCCAGCGCTGCCGGCTGGGTCTTGCCGCTCGAGATCGTGTCGCCGGTGTTGACCGGATCGAGCTTGGCGAGCGCCACGGTGTCGCCGGGTTCAGCCGACGCACGCTTGCTGTCATAAGCGCCGCTGACGGCGAGGATGCCGGAGACGCGGCTGGTCCCGCCGGAGGAGGATTGCAGCGTCGCGCCGTCCTCGAGATGGCCGGCGAGCAGCCGCGTCAGCGACAGCTTTCCGCCGTGCTGCGAGTGCAGCGTCTTGAAGACGAAGCCGAGCGCGTCCTTGCTCTCGGTTGCGCCAGGACGTTTGACGCCAAGACGCTTGACGGTCTCCGCGATCCCCGGCGCTTCGTGGCGCAGCGCCTTCATCAGGCGCAGCACGCCGTTCTCGCGCGCGGCCGCGCCGAGCAGCACGGGGCAGATCTGCCCTTCACGCAATTCGCGGGCGAGATCGTCGAACACCGCATCGCGCGGCGGCTGGATGTCTTCGAGCAACTGCTCCATCAGGGCATCGTCATGATCGGCGAGCTTCTCCAGCATCGAGAAGCGGGCCTCCTTCTCGCGATCGAGATCGCCGCCTTCGAGCGCGACCACTTCGGAGGCCTTGTGCTCGCGATAGACGAAGGCGCGCTCCAGTGCGAGATCGACAAAACCTTCGATCAGCTCGCCGTTCCAGATCGGAATCTGGCGCAGCACCAGCGGCACGCGGGAGGCCGGCTGAAGCGTCGCCAGGGTCTCGCGGATGCGTTTGTTGGCGCGGTCGATCTTGTTGAGAAACAGGAAGCGCGGGATCTTCAGCTCTTCCAGCTCGCGCAGGATGATCTGGAGCTGCGGCAGCTTCTTCTCGTCGGCCTCGCAGACCACGACCGCGGCGTCGACCGCGGGAAGCGCGGCGCGCATGTCGTGGGCGAACTCGACGGAACCGGGACAATCCAGGAAAGTGTAGCTGTCGCCCATGAAACTCGTCGTGGCGGCAGTGAGGCCAACGGTCATCTTGTGATGGCGGGCCTCTGGCGTGGCGTCGCCGACCGACGTTCCGGCGTCGACGCTGCCGGCGCGCGGGATTGCGCCCGTTCGCGCCAGTATCGCTTCGAGAAGTGTGGTTTTACCGCTTTGGAAAGGGCCCACCAGCGCAATGCACCGTGGACCTCGGGGACTTCTGACGTCTTGTCCCATTCGCCGCCTCCTTGGTGTGGAGCTCGGCCCATGATTGGGTCGGCAAGCGCAGATGCTCTGCCCGTCCCCGCGGTTTGGCAAGCATCAAACGTCGCTGCGATGCGTCGTCAGTTTGATCAAAGTCTTAGTGGCTGGTGTTCCACCTCTCCCCGTCGGGGACAGGTGAATCAAGACCTTCGCTGACGCGCGCTTAACGGCCCGGGCGGAGTTCCAGGCTTTCGAGGCCGGCGCCGACGTTGAGGCCGACCTGGCCCTGCACGCTGAGCGGCTGGAGCGCGATCGAATTGTTGGAGCCGCCGACCAGCGCATTGCCGCCGAGGCCGACGCCGACCGAGGCGCTGCCCTGCGCGCCGGCGTAATTGCCGGAAAGGTCGCCCGGCCCAAGCCGGTTCACCGGCGCGAACACGCCCCAGGCGAGTGCCGTCTCCTGGGTGATGCCGAGGTCGAGACCGACTTTGCGGATGGTCGCGACGTAGCGGTCATCGGGCGCGCCGTCGACGCGCAGCACACAACCGAGATTGGTCACGGAGCCCACGACGAAGCCGACGCTGGCGCCGCCGCGGCATTCGAGCACGCCAACCTGCACCAGCCGCGACTGCGCGCTGGCGCCGACCATGGTGGCAAGGAAGCTCGCGACGGTAAGCCCGGCGAGGAGGAGTGAGCGGCGCATGAATGTCTCCGGCTATGAATGTGATGCGAGCAGAGAAGGCGCCCTACCCGTGACGCGCGATGGTCTATGGCATAATACTTTTGGCGGTACCAGATCGAACACATCCAGGACCGAACTCGCGGAGAGCGCCCCTCACCCCACCCTCTCCCCGCAAGAGCGGGGCGAGGAGTGCGCGAGCAGCGCGTCCTTACAGTAGCAATACTTGGAAGGCGCCAGCTGCGGCGACTTCACCTCTCCCCGCCCTTCCGCGGGGAGAGGTCGGATCGCCCCGGCGATGCGAAGCATCGGCCGGCGCGATCCGGGTGAGGGGCCGAGCAGGATGTCGACCAGAGCAAGAGTCCATCCGACTCCGCTCAATCGAACCACGCATAAAAAAGGCCCGCCGAAGCGGGCCTTTCAATTCTCAACTGCAACACCCCTAGCGCAGATTGCCGCAGAAGCGCTGGATGCGATTGCAGGCGTCTTCGAGGTCGGAGGTCTTGGTCGCGTAGGAGATGCGGAACGCCGGGCCGAGGCCGAACGCCGAACCCTGCACGACCGCGACGCCTTCGGTCTCCAGCAGCTCGGTGACGAACTGCTCGTCATTGGAGATCACACTGCCCGACGGCGCTTTCTTGCCGATAGTGCCGGCGCAGGACGGATAGACATAGAATGCGCCCTCGGGCCGCGGACACTCGATGCCGCTGGCCTGGTTGAGCATGGAGACGACGAGGTCGCGCCGCTCCTTGAACACCTTGTTGTTGGCAGCAATGAAGTCCTGCGGACCGTTCAGCGCCTCTACCGACGCCCACTGCGAAATCGAGGACGGGTTCGAGGTCGATTGCGACTGGATCGTCGACATCGCCTTGATGAGATGCGCGGGGCCGCCGGCATAGCCGATGCGCCAACCGGTCATGCAATAGGCCTTCGAGACGCCGTTCACGGTCAGTGTGCGGTCGTACAGTTTCGGCTCGACCTGCGCGACGGTGGTGAACTGGAAGTCGTCATAGACGAGGTGCTCGTACATGTCGTCGGTCATCACCCAGACGTGGGGATGCCTGACCAGCACGTCGGTGAGCGCCTTCAGCTCGGCGCGCGTATAGGCCGCACCGGTCGGGTTCGACGGCGAGCACAGGATCACCCATTTGGTCTTCGGCGTGATCGCGCGCTCGAGCGCTTCGGCCTGGAGCTTGAAGCCGGCTGCGGCGGTGCAGACCACCGGCACCGGTTCGCCGCCGGCGAGCGCCACCATCTCGGGATAGCTGACCCAATAGGGCGCCGGGATGATCACCTCGTCGCCGGGATTGATGGTCGCCATCAGCGCGTTGTAGAGCACCTGCTTGCCGCCGGTGCCGACGATCACCTGGTTCGGCTTGTAAACGACGCCGTTCTCGCGCTGAAACTTTGCGATGATGGCGTCCTTGAGCTCGGGGATGCCGTCGACAGCGGTGTACTTGGTCTTGCCGGATTCGATGGCGTGGATCGCCGCCAGCTTGATGTTGGCGGGCGTGTCGAAATCAGGCTCGCCAGCGCCGAGACCAATGACGTTGCGGCCGGCCGCTTTCAGCGCACGTGCTTTATCCGTGACCGCGATGGTCGCGGACGGCTTCACACGGTCGAGCGCAGCGGCAAGGAAGGGCATCGTCATC
This sequence comes from Bradyrhizobium sp. Kon10, assembly GCF_055807395.1. NCBI lineage: Bacteria > Pseudomonadati > Pseudomonadota > Alphaproteobacteria > Hyphomicrobiales > Nitrobacteraceae > Bradyrhizobium > Bradyrhizobium sp. Kon10. Next base: position 76,947 of record NZ_JBVVOZ010000017.1, read on the forward strand.
TCCTGACAGGCGTGGTGAATCCAGGCATCGTGAACCCAGACATCGTGAACCCAGACATCGCGAGCCCTTGGGTGGTCACGACTCTGATTGTGGGAATGCAGCCACCCTAAAACGTGTGCCGCTGCACCGCAAGAAACTTCGGCCCGATCTCGAAAAAGTTTACGGATTCGCGCGTATGGAGGCGCGATTTCTGGCAACAATTCGCAACTTTGCGGTCGAAATCGCTCATATCCGGCAAGCCTTGTCCTCGGAGCAATTTTGCAGCCTTCGAAGCCGTGAAAACGAGAACGTGCCCGGGCTTGTCCCACCTGCCCGGCCATGACGATGCGGAAGCTTCAATGCCCCAAACGCGATCGCCCTGCTTCGTGCACCATCGCGCAGAGGAACGCGCTGACATTGACGCAAGCGTGATCTGATTTGCAGCCTCGCACGGAAATGATCTTCCGCGTCGTTGCAGTGCGGTAGGGTTTTCGAGTTTTTCTAGTGCCGAGCCCTTGCGGCGGATTCCCATCGGCATCATTGTTTAGCCGCGTTGCGGGGCGACACGCTGCGCACCTTCCCGTGTCCCGGAATCAAACTCCCAGAATGTACAAGCTCTATTCGATGCAACGCTCGGGCAACAGCTACAAGGTCCGCCTTGCGCTGGCCCTGTTGAACCTGCCTTACGAAGCGGTCGAGGTGGACATTCTGCGCGGCGAGAGCCGCACGCCGGACTTCCTTGCGAAGAACCCGTCGGGCCAGGTGCCGCTGCTCGAGGTCGGCGACAACCGCCATCTCGCCGAATCCAACGCGATCCTCTGGTACGTCGCCGTTGGTACGCCGCTCGCGCCGGAGAACCGCATCGATCGCGCCGAGGCGCTGCAATGGATGTTCTTCGAGCAGCACGCGCTCGAACCGAATATCGGCGCGGCTTATTTCTGGCTGTCGCTGGTCAAGGGCGGACGCGACCTTCAGACCCATGCGCTGGAGGACTGGATGGAGCGCGGCTACGGCGCGCTCCAGGTGATGGAAAATCACCTCAAGACCAACGCCTATTTTGCCGCCCGCCAGCTCACCGTCGCCGACATCGCGCTCTACGGCTATACCCATCTCGCCGAGCGCTGCGACTTCGACCTCTCGACCTTCCCGGCGATCCGGGACTGGCTGAAGCGCGTCGAGGCGGCGCCCGGCTTCGTGGCGATGGACTGGCGGCCGGCCGAGATCGAAGACCCCGCCAGCATCGCAGCCGGCGCCTGAAAACCGACGCGGCGTTAAGAAACAGCGGGGATGGCGTTAACCTTTGCCGCAATCTCGCCGTTTTCGGCGATACAGCCGCCGCAATATTGCCAGTTGAAATTGTGAAGTTGTTCGGCGTCGCGGGTGATTCGCCCGCACGTTGAAGGATTTAGACCATGATGCGGGCGTCCGGCACGGTTGGCTTTCAGGGCCGATCCGCTATTGCCGCCTCTTCCCGGTTGACCCATGCAGTGGCGGCCTCGCTCGCCATCGCAGCGCTGTCGTTGTGTCTGATCGTCACCCTCACGGTGCTGACGACCAAGGCGACCATGGCGATGGGCCTGCCGGTCTGATCCCGTCTCCGTCCGCGATCAGCCGTCAAGGCGCCCTGTGACCCCGCACGCTGGCAGGCACACGGCAAGAGATTCATCGAGACACCCATGAAGTCACCGGTGGTCGTCGTTGCAATAACCCTGACAGCGGCCATCCTGGTCGCGGCATCGCTGTTGATATTTGTCGGGACGCGCAAGGGCCCGGGCACGTCCACGCTGAACGCGCCTTCGCTGGAACAGCGCGTCAGGCCCGCGCACTTGGCCTAAAATCATCCGAAAGCTTTGCGCCGGTCCGCAAGCACGCCTTAAGCACCGCACGCGAAATCGCAGCACAATCGCCCCATCATCGGTCAGTCTGGCCGCGTTACCTCGTTCAGGAGGAGCGAGACAGGGCCATGCGGTTCGGATGGCGAGCGATCTCAGGTCCGGCGCTGACGGCAGCGACCACGCTGCTGGCGATCGTGCTCGACCCCCATGTTCCTGCTCCCAGCTTTGCGCCGCTGTTCGTCTGCATTGTGGCACTTGCCGGTTCGCTCTCGGGCTTTGCGTCCGCGCTTGGCAGCGCCGCGATCGCCCTGATCGGCGCGGCCCTGCTGTCTCTGAGCCATCGCAGCATGCCGGGCTTTACCGCGACTGATCTGGTGCAACTTGGGCTGCTGGCGCTCACGACCGCCGCCACCGCCGCCGTGACCGGGCTGATGCGCGAGCGCCTGCTCGACGCCTTTGCGGCCGAACGGCGCAACCACGCCATCGCCGCGCGACTGTCGGCCGCGCTCGACCAGGTCGACATCGGGATCGTGCTGCTCGACGCCGAGACCAGGGCCGAATTCATCAACCGCGCCTTCCGCGACTATTTCGCGCTGCCCGATGAGAAGGCCGACGGCAAGCCGCCTTTCATCGCGCTGATGTATCACGGCCGCGACACCGGCGCGTTCGAGCTGCCGGAAGACGAGTTGGGCGCGTTCATCGCGCAACGCATGGAGATGGTGCGGATCGGCGATGCCACGCCGATCAATATCAATCTTCGAAACGGCGAGGTGCTGCGCTTCGTCTGCACGGCATTGCCCGATGGCGGGCGCATGCTGAGCTACACGCCGGTCACCGATCTGGTGCGCCACACCGATCCGCCGGCACGAGCCGACTACTACCGCTCGCTGCGCGATCCCACCAACCGCAAGCTGACCCGCTATCTGCGCGTGGCGGAGTGACGCGATCGCGACTGCAGTCGTGCGGGGCAGCCCCTCACCCACCCTCCCCGTTAGGAACGGCAGGGAGAGGTTAGGACCGCCCGGCGCTTGCCGCCCGGGGCATGCGCTGGTACGAACCGCGCATGGCCGATAAACCCAAAAAACCCCAGAAACTGAAGGCGCGCCTGCCGCGCGGGCTCGAGGATCGCGATCCCTCCGCGATCCGGGCGACGCGCGAGATGGTCGAGAAGATCCGCGCCGTCTATGAGCTCTATGGTTTCGAGCCGGTGGAGACGCCGGCGATGGAATACACCGACGCGCTCGGCAAGTTCCTGCCCGACCAGGACCGCCCGAACGAAGGCGTGTTCTCGTTCCAGGACGACGACGAGCAGTGGATTTCGCTGCGCTACGACCTGACCGCGCCGCTCGCGCGCTACGTTGGCGAGCGTTACGGGACCGATGGTCTTGTGTTGCCTTATCGCAGCTACCGCGTCGGCTACGTCTTCCGCAACGAAAAGCCCGGCCCCGGCCGCTTCCGCCAGTTCATGCAGTTCGACGCCGACACCGTGGGTTCAGCGACGCCGGCGGCGGATGCCGAGATCTGCATGATGGCGGCGGACACGATGGAAGCGCTCGGGATTGCGCGCGGCTCCTATGTGGTGAAGGTGAACAACCGCAAGGTGCTCGACGGCGTTCTGGAAGCGATTGGGCTCGGCGGTGACGAGAACGCAGCACGCAGATTGATTGTGCTGCGCGCGATCGACAAGCTCGACAAGTTTCCCGCCGACGAGGTGCGCAAACTGCTCGGTCCCGGCAGGTGGGATGGCGGCGAAGAGGGTAAGGGCGACTTCACGAAGGGCGCCAATCTGAGCGCGGCGGAAGCTCACGTTGTTCTGGCCATCACCGAAAAACGCGACGATTGGAAAGAGGCAATTGCCGCTGCAGATATCTATCTAGCCAAGAGCGAAGTCGGTCAGGCCGGCGTGAGCGAGCTGGAAGAGATTGCCAAGCTGGTTACGGCCTCGGGCTACGGCGCAGACCGCATCCGCATCGACCCCTCCGTCGTGCGCGGTCTCGAATACTACACCGGTCCCGTCTACGAGGTCGAACTGCTGCTCGAGACCAAGGACGAGAAGGGCCGCCCGGTGCGCTTTGGCTCCGTTGGCGGAGGCGGCCGTTACGACGGCCTGGTCTCGCGCTTCCGCGGCGAACCGGTGCCGGCGACCGGCTTCTCGATCGGTGTGTCGCGGCTCCAGGCGGCGCTGACCTTGCTCGGCAAGCTCGACACGCGGCCCGAGTTCGGCCCCGTGGTCGTCACTGTGTTCGACCGCGACCGCGTCGCCGACTACCAGAAGATGGTGGCAAGCCTCCGCAGCGAAGGCATCCGCGCCGAGCTCTATCTCGGCAATCCCAAGAACATGGGCAACCAGCTCAAATATGCCGATCGTCGCAACGCGCCCTGCGTCATCATCCAGGGCTCCGACGAGAAGGCGCGCGGCGAGGTGCAGATCAAGGATCTGATCGAGGGCGCGAAGGCCGCCGCCGCGATCGCCTCCAACCAGGAATGGCGCGAGAGCCGCCCGGCGCAATTCTCCTGCAGCGAAGCCGATCTCGTCGCAAAGGTGCGCGAGGTCTTGGCGCGCCATGACGTAAACTGGGGATAGCCATTCCGTCAGGCCGACATGCCCGGGCTTGTCCCGGGCAGCCGCGTCTTGTTTGATGGAAGAGAACGTGGATGGCCGGGACAAGCCCGGCCATGACGACAGTACAGGGAGAGAAAAATGCCTGAGATCACCGTCAGCATGGCCGTGGGCCGCACCGATGAACAGAAGGCCGGCATGATGCGCGACATCACCCAGGCGCTGGTAAAGAACCTCGGCGTCGACGCCGATGCCGTCGTCATCCAGATCAACGAAGCCCCGCTTGCCCACAAGATGAAGGGCGGCAAGACCTTCGTGGAGCGCGCGGCGGCGGCGAAGAAATAGCCAGCGCCGTTGCATCAACAACAGCCGTCGTCCCGGACAAGCGTAAGCGCAGATCCGGGACCCATAGCCACAGGGAGTGGTTATCGGCGAAGCGATAACTCCGAGTCCCCGTAACCACGACGTCCTGTGGTTATGGGTCCCGGATCAGCGCTCACTGCGTTCGCTTGTCCGGGACGACAGCGGAGTTGAGGCAACCATGGACGCACGCGACTTCATCACAATCGGCATGAGCGCCGCGCGCACGCTGGTGGTGCCGGTGGAGCGCACGGTCGGGCATTTCTTACCGGGCATGCCGTTCGTCTATGCGACCCCGATGATGATCCTCGAGATGGAGATGACGTCGGGCGATGCGATCCGCGCTGCGCTAAGGCCCGGCTGGGTCACGGTCGGCACCGAGGTCGACATCCGCCATCTTGCGGCCGCCCTGGTCGGCGCGACGGTGCGGACCACGGCCAAGGTGGTCGCAGTCGAGCGCCGCGTCATCCGCTTCGAGGTCGAGGCGTTCGAGGGCGCGCGCAAGCTCGGCGAAGGCCGGCATGCGCGTGGTCTCGTCAATGTCGAGATGTTCAACAAACGGTTAGCCGCAGGATCGAAATCGTAGGGTGGGTTAGCGTAGCGTAACCCACCAACTTCGTTCCGCAATCGCTGAAGCATGGTGGGTTACGCCTTCGGCTAACCCACCCTACGACACCGTCTTACTTCGCCAACTCCTTCGAGCGCTGCGTCGCGGCTGCGATCGCGCGGGTCATCAGATCGCGCAGGCCGGGCTCGCCCATCAGGACCCCGAGGGCTGCGGCGGTGGTGCCGCCGGGCGAAGTGACGTTCTGGCGCAGCGTGGCGGACGGAAGCTCGGACTGATGCAGAAGCTCGCCGGAGCCGGCGACGGTCTCGCGCGCGAGCTTGGTCGCCAGCGCCTCCGGCAGGCCGGCTTGCATGCCGGCGCGGGCGAGCTCTTCGGCGAGCAGGAACACATAGGCCGGCCCCGAGCCGGACACCGCGGTCACCGCGTCCATCAGGGTTTCATCGTCGACCCATTCGACTGAGCCGGTGGCGCGCAGGAGTGCATCGGCCACCGCGCGCTGCGAGGTGCTGACCTTGTTCGCTGCGACCGCCACCGTGATGCCGCGGCCGATCGCGGCCGGCGTGTTCGGCATGGCGCGCACCACGGCGCCGCCGCAGACCTCGGCAATTGAAGCGATCGTGGTTCCCGCCATGATCGAGACCACCGAAGTTTTGTCCGAAACGAATGGCTTCAGCCCGGCGCCAGCTTCGCGGAAATATTGCGGCTTCACCGCGACGACCAGCGTCTCCACCGTCCCGGCCGTCTTCACGTCAGGATTGAGCGCCACGCCCTTGGCGGCAAGCGCGCTGATCTCGGGTGAGAGATGCGGATCGATCACCGCGAGGCGGCGCGGATCGAGCCCGCCCGCAAGCCATCCTGTCAGCATCGCGCCGCCCATCTTGCCGGCGCCGGCGAGCAGGATGGTGCCGGTGATGTTTTGAAGGGTGCTGTTGTTCGTCACTGCGGTCACCAGAAACTCGGTGTCGTCCCGGCGAAGGCCGGGACCCATAACCACAGGCGGTTCTAGTGGATGGAGGGCATAGCAACAAGCGTGGTGCCACAAGGGGCATCACGCGGTATGGGTCCCGGATCGGCGCGCCGCCACCTGACAGCGCTTCGCGCCGTCAGGTGCTGCGCTTGTCCGGGACGACGTTGGAGCGGAAGGCGAGCCCTACGCCTCTCCCGCCGTGTCGAACATCGCCGCGTCCATCGCTTCCGTCGTGGTCTTGCCGGCCCACACCACGAACTGGAACGCCGGAAAATAGCGCTCGCTGGCATGGATGGCGCCGGCGAGCATGGCCTCGCATTGCGCGGTCGAGGCGGTGAGGCCGCCCGGCAGCACCAGCGCCTGGCGGTGCATGATCATGCCGGTGTTGGTCCACAGGTCGAAATGCCCGACCCACAACTGCTCGTTGATCGCGGCGACAAGCCGCTGCACCTCCGGTCGGCGCGCGACCGGAATCTTCATGTCGAAGGCGCAGGCCAGATGCAGCGCCTCGATCTCGCCCATCCAGGTGAAGGAGATCTGATAGTCGGTCCATTGTCCCTTCGAGACAATCGTGAGCTCGTCTTCGCCGGAGCGCTCAAATGGCCAATTGTTGCTTGCAGCAATATCCTCGACCACCGCGAGCGGGTGATTTCGGGAATCGATCGTGCTTTCGAGCAGGGACATGCCGTCTCGACCTCTTGCCTTTTTGTTGTCTTTGATACGCACGCGGTTGGTCCGGCGCGCGCTCCCTTAAGTCGTTAAGGCGATCCTTCGGAGTCGCTGTCGCGATCCCGGGACCAGCGCGGGCTTGTCGCGGATCAACTGATGTGATTTGCGGAATCCGCGCAACTGGGTCGCGAGTCCGTCCACAAGCCAGGACTCGTTCGTCCACAGCTCATCTCGGACACAATTATTAATTTGAGAACAAACCGGAATCGGACTCCCGGCCCGCGCGCCAATCGTTAATTCCGTCCCGCGACGGTTATCCCGCCAGGGATGTCCATGGCGGCATGGGTCCATGCGGTTTTCCCATGCGGAACAGGCTTGCTGTGGCCGCGGAGCGGCGTCATATTTCGGTCAGGCCGTTCATCCCGGACGGCCGATGTTCTCAGGGCGGGGTGAAAGTCCCCACCGGCGGTAAGGGCCGAAAGGCCCAAGCCCGCGAGCGCCTTCCCCAAGCTTTTTGCTGAAGGGAAGGGTCAGCAGATTCGGTGCGACTCCGAAGCCGACGGTTAAAGTCCGGATGAAAGAGAACGGTCGGTGGCAGACGCATCGCAGGATGCGGCTGTTTGTCGTTCCGTGTGCCCTGATTCTGGTCCTTAACTGAGGAAAGCCATGAATCAGATGCTGCAAGATCCCCAAGCCGAAACTTCACCAGTCCGAAGTTCTGAAGTCATCCAACCGCCGGTTCCGCAGGGTCCGGCGCCCGATCACCCGCGCTTCGCGAAACCGCAGCGGGTGGCGTTCGTGCAGGCCTGCTGGCACCGCGACGTCGTCGCGGAGGCCCGCATCGCGTTCGTGAGGGAAGCCGAGGCGCGCCACCTCACCCATGTCGACGTGTTCGAGGTGCCGGGCTCGTTCGAGATCCCGCTGCATGCGCAGATCCTCGCGAAGACGCGGCGCTACACCGCGATCGTCGCCGCCGGCCTCGTCGTCGACGGCGGCATCTATCGCCACGAGTTCGTCGCCGACACCGTGATCAAGGCGCTGATGGACGTGCAGCTCCGCACCGAGGTGCCGGTGTTCTCGGCCGTGCTGACGCCGCAGCAATTCCACGAGACCGAAGTGCACTACGATTTCTTCCGCAGGCACTTTGCCATCAAGGGCGTCGAGGTGGCGGAAGCCTGCGCCACCACGCTGCACGGCCTGGAGCGCCTGCGCGGCCAGGTCGCGGCGGGAATTGTGTGATAGGCCAAATAGTCATTCCGGGGCGCGCGAAGCGCGAGCCCGGAATCCATTTATCGATATGAACCGCTGCAAGATGGATTCCGGGTTCGGCGCTAACGCGCCGCCCCGGAATGACGGCCGTTGTGTTCAGTCGAACAGGCTCGATACCGACTCTTCCGCGGCCGTGCGTGCGATCGCGTCCGAGATCAAGCTGGCGATCGGCAGTGTGCGGATGTTGGGCGCCTTGCTCACCGCATCCGTCGGCAGGATCGAATCCGTGATCACGAGCTCCTTCAGCTTGGAGCCGGCGATGCGGGCGGCCGCGCCGCCGGAGAGCACGCCGTGGGTGATGTAGGCGTAGACGTCCTTGGCGCCCTTGGCGATCAGCGCATCGGCTGCGTTCACCAGCGTGCCGCCGGAGTCCACGATGTCGTCGACCAGGATACAGCTGTAGCCGGCGACGTCGCCAATCACGTTCATGACCTCGGATTCGCCCGCGCGTTCACGCCGCTTGTCGACGATCGCGAGCGGGGTGTTGATGCGCTTGGCGAGGCCGCGGGCACGGGCCACGCCGCCGACGTCGGGCGAGACCACCATCACCTTGCCGAGGTCAAAACGTTCGCGGATGTCGCGTACCATCACGGGGGCAGCGAACAAATTGTCGGTCGGGATGTCGAAGAAGCCCTGGATCTGGGTAGCATGCAGGTCGAGCGTCATGACGCGGTCAACGCCGGCATGGGTGATCAGGTTGGCGACGAGCTTGGCCGAGATCGGCGTGCGCGAACCGGACTTGCGGTCCTGGCGGGCATAGCCGAAATAGGGGATCACCGCGGTGATACGGCGCGCCGAGGAGCGGCGCAGCGCGTCAGTGATGATCAGCAATTCCATCAGATGGTCGTTCGCCGGGAACGAGGTCGACTGGATGATGAAAGCGTCCGAGCCGCGGACGTTCTCCTGGATCTCGACGAAGATCTCCATGTCGGCGAAGCGCCGCACCACCGCCTTGGTCAGCGGCAGGTCGAGACCTTGCGCAATGGCTTGCGCGAGTGCCGGATTGGAGTTGCCGGCGACAAGCTTGATGGAGCCGTTTTTGGCCGACATGGACGCTTCCTCCCGCGCTTTGCTGGATACGACGTTCAACATCAGAAAATACCCACTGGAAGCACGGTTACGACGGGCGAGGAAATATCAGGCCCAAGGCCGCACTGGCAACCCGGCATGCTACGTTTTCCCTTCGAAATCCCGAGTCGGGCCAACGGTTTGGCGCCTACTTGGGACCGTGGTTTCGCGGGGGTTATCGCTCGGCGTAGCCGAGCGCCACGGCTGCCGGCGCCTCGGGCGCCACGCTTGCCACCGCAGGTCCGCGAAGGCCCGGAACAGTGCCCGGTGCATCCGGCGTGCCGTTGATCATGTTGGAAAGTCCGCTGAATCCGGCCTGGGCGATCCTTCGCAGCACCAGGTCGTCGGCGGCGGACCAGGGATCGCGGCCGCCTTTCCCCGCGGTCGGTTCCTCGCCGGAGAGCCGCAGCGCGCGCTGCTGGTTGGCGTCATAGACGTCCCAGACCCAGGCGATCATGGTCTTGCCGCGTACCACCTGGGCGGAGAGATAGCTGCGCACGCGGTAGGCAGCCGTCCCTTCGCGGGAGACGACGGAAAGGCTGCGCAGCTTGGACTCGCTGTCGAGCATGCCGACCATGCGGTCGAACACCTGCGGCGGCGGCCCGTCGATCGATTCGAAGGCGACCGTCGCCCCGGAGCCGGCGCTCGGCGCCATCGCATAGGAGTTCGCGGCGCCATTACCGCCGGCGCAGCCGCCAAGCGCGGTCGCAGCCGCAAGCAGCACGACCGTGAGCATGCGCGAGCCCGCGCGGCGCAGAAAGGATGACGCTTCCCTCATTGAGGGCAGCGATATCGTTAAAACGCATTAACGTCTAGGGCGGGGCCAGCAAAACACACCGTCATTCCGGAGCGCGCCCCTTGGCGGGAATCCGGAATCCATTTCACCGCGTCAACAGGTGCAGGATGGATTTCGGGTTCTCGCTTCGCGAGCCCCGGAATGACACGGGCGTGTTGCCGGTGTGTTCACCCCTCCAGCGCGATCGCGTGGATGTGGCGCCCGTAGTCCGGCTCCTTGCGATGCACCGAGCGGCGATAGCTGAAGAAACGTTCGTCGGCATAGGTGTCGAGACCGAGATCGTCGATCATCAGGATGCCGGCGGCATCCAGCCGCTTCCGGATGAAGCCGGCAAGGTCGAACATCGCGTGACCTTCGCGGACCGACGGGATGAAGAACATTGTGTTCTCGGCATCCGCCTCGATGAAGCGCGCCACGAACTCGTTGCCGACCTCGTAGCTGTCCTGCCGGATCAGCGGGCCGATCGCGGCGATGATGCGGCTGCGCGAAGCGCCGAGTTTCTCCATCGCTAGAATCGTGGATTCCAGCACGCCGGTCAGCGCGCCCTTCCAGCCGGCATGAGCACCGCCGATGACGCGCGCACTGGGATCGACAAACAGCACCGGCCCGCAATCAGCGGTGGAGACGCCGAGCGCGATGCCGGGCGTTTTGGTGACCAGCGCATCGCCCTTCGGCCGCGGCCCGCTCGGCCACGGGCGCTCTGCGACGAGCACGTCGGGCGAATGGACCTGGTGCAGGCTGAGGAAGCGGTCCGGTGCGACGCCGACATGCTCGGCCATGCGGCGGCGGTTTTCCGCGACATGGGCCGGATCGTCGCTGGAGCCGAGCCCGCCGTTGAGCGCCGCATAGATGCCGCTGGAGACGCCGCCTTCGCGGGTGAAGAAGCAATGGTGCAGACCGGGCACCGCTGACAGCAGCGACGACGCAAGCGTCATGAGCCCTCTCCAGCCTGTTCGAGATCGCTGAGGCCGGCGATGCCGGTCAGCCGCGGCTCGGAGATGCCGAGCACCTTGAACATGGAGCCCATGCCGCTGCGCCCGGTGTCGGTCAGGCGCCTCAACGCCACCGAAATATCGGTGGCGACGTCCGGCGCCGCCTTCTGCATCAACGCGGCCGCGCGGGTGTCGATGCCGATGCGCTTGAGGAAATCGCCCTGGGTCACCGGCCCGTGCACGCGTGCCCCGACGTCCTCCGCCGCCCGCGCGAGCCCCTGGAAGTCGACATGGGCGGTGACGTCGGCCTGGCCCGGCGCCTTCAGCGGATCGGTGAAGCTGTGGCGCGCGATCGCCTGGAAGGTGTCGCCGGCATCGCTGCGCAAATGGCCGTAGTCGATGATCAGCGCGGCGCCGTCCTGGTCGCGCACCCGCGTGGCGAGCTTCATCATCTCGGAATCGGGCCGCCATTCGAACACCGCGCCGACGGGTGCCGCGCGCACCAAAGGCGGCAGCAGCACGTCGAAGCGCGGCGTCGGCTCGGACGCCGCGCCGAATTGAAGCCTGCCGTTGGGATCGATCTCGATCACGCGCTCGTGCCAGCCGTTCTCGAGCTTGACCATCTGGTGGATCGGCAGCACGTCGAAATATTCGTTGGCGAGGATAATGCTCGGCCCTTCCGGCACCTCGTCGATGCTGTCGTGCCAGACGATGTTGCGCACGTTCGACAGTGTCGCGCTCTGCCGCTCGCGCAGCACCGGATTGACCTCGACCAGGTGGACATGGATGGCTTGGTAGAGCGGCGGCAGCACGCGCAGGGCGCGCAGCGCGTCCGCCATCATGGTGCCGCGGCCTGGCCCGAGCTCGATCAGCCGCAGGAATTGCGGCGAGCCCATCTGCTTCCACACCGAGGCGGTCCACAGGCCCAGCAGCTCGCCGAACATCTGGCTGACCTCGGGCGCGGTGGTGAAGTCGCCCTCACGCCCGAGCGGATCGCGCGAGACGTAGTAGCCGTAGCGCGGATGCATCAGGCACAGTTCCATGTACCGCCACACCGGCATGGGACCTGAGGATTTGATCAGCGCCTTGATCTCGTTCAACAGCGGCGAGTCGGTCACGGCCTGCTTTCTCGAAATGAACTAACGAATGGCCTCGATAGGCTTCGGCGTACCACGCCGCACGGCCCTTACTATGAGTATACCGCCAACAATAAGCATCGGGATCGACAACAGCATGCCCATGGTTAATCCGCCCCAGAGGAAGCCGAGCTGGACATCCGGCTCGCGGAATTGCTCGCCGGCGATCCGGGTCAACCCGTAAATCAGGATGAAGCTGCCGAGGATCATGCCGGGCCGCTTCAACGCGCCGAAGCGGATCATCACCGCGAGCACCGTGAACAGCAGGATGCCTTCCATGCCGGCCTCGTAGAGCTGACTTGGATGGCGCGGCAGATGGGTGGGGTCGTTGGGGAAGATCATTGCCCAGGGCAGGCTCGCATCGGTGGCGCGGCCCCACAATTCACCGTTGATGAAATTGGCGATCCGTCCGAGGAACAGCCCGATCGGGCCGACCGCGGTGGTGATGTCGCCGAGCGACAGGATCGAGATGCGGTTGCGGCGGGCAAACCACATCACCGCGACGACGCATCCGAGGAAGCCGCCATGAAACGACATGCCGCCTTCCCACAGCCGGAACATCGCGGCGGGGTGCTCGATGAAGAACGGCAGATTGTAGAACAGCACATAGCCGGTGCGGCCGCCCAGGATGATGCCGAGCGTGACCCAGAGGATGAAATCGTCGATCTGCACCAGCGACATCGGCGCGGGCCCGCCCCACAGCCGCTCGTTCTTCAGCAGCGAGCGCGCATAGAGCCAGCCGAGCACGATGCCGCCGATATAGGCGAGCGCGTACCAGCGGATCGCGAACGGTCCGATGGCGACCGCGATCGGATTGAAGGACGGAAAGTCGATGAGAAGAAGCTGCATCGCGCCTTCGAGGGGCTAGACGAGATTGCGGCGATAGAGCGCGAGCAGGCGCTCCCAGTGCCGCTCGGCGGCGTCGCGGTCATAGACCGGACGCTTGGGGAAGGCGAAGCCGTGATGAGTGCCGGGATAGATCTCGACCTCGGCTTTTGCGCCGCTCATGCCCTGCTTCACCTTCTCGATGATCTCCGCGGGCGCATAGATGTCGGTCTCGGCGCAGGCGAAGTAGAGTTCGGCTTTGGTCTTGGCTGCCGCGAGATGCGGGCTGTCGTCCTGATCGGTCGCAAGCTGCGTGCCGTAGACCGACGCGGCGGCCTTGACGCGGTCGGGGAAATGCGTGGCGGCGTTGACGGCGTAGCGGCCGCTCATGCAGTAGCCGACGGTGCCGATCAGCCTGGTATTCGCGGCCGGCTGGCCCTCGGCGTAAGTGAGCAGCGCCCTCGTGTCGTCCATGACCATGGCAATGCTGAGCGAGCCCATCAGCTGAAACATGCGCTTGCGCTCCGGTGCATTCGGATCGGCCGGCAGCGGGCCGAGCTCCATCACGCCGGAGCGGTAATACAGGTTCGGCAGCATCACGTAATAGCCCGACGTCGCGAGCCGGCGCGCCATGTCGCGCAGCTCTTCGCGAATCGCCGGCGCGTCCATGTAGAACAGAATGACCGGGAACGGGCCGCCGCGCTCGGGATGGCTGATGAACGTCGCGGTGTGGCCGTCCTTGGTGGGAATTGCGATCTGCTGGTCGATCATGTCTTGCGTTCCGCTTTGTGATTCTTGTTATGCAGGGACGTTGAATACGATTGCAAGGAAACCGGGGCATGACAAGGATGGCTCCGGCCGGCCCTTGAACCGCCCGGTTCGGATTGCCATTGTGTTTCGCAGAGTTCGCGCAAAGTTTATCGGCGACGCCAAGGAGACCGACATGACCCAGACTACCAACCGGTTTTTCGACGAGATCGGCCGCCTGATGAATGACGCCGCCGGTGCCGCCCAGGGCGCCAAGCGCGAGTTCGACACCGTGCTGCGCAACCAGGCCGAAAAATTCCTGCGCGACATGGACCTGGTCAAGCGCGAGGAATTCGAGGCCGTCAAGGACATGGCCCGCCTGGCGCGTGAGGAGAACGAGGCCCTGAAGACGCGGATCGCGGCGCTGGAGGCCAAGCTGGGGGGCTGACGGCAGTCCCGTAGCCCGGATGGAGCGCAGCGCAATCCGGGAGCCGAGCCCCGTGGAACACCCCGGATTACGCTGCGCTCCATCCGGGCTACCCGTCCCCGTCCGCCAGCCCATTCTCCTTGTCATTTCCGCGTCTTCCGGCTAAAAGCCGGCCAAGTTCACGGCCCCCGCACCCCTGGAGGCTTGCTGTGGACTGCACCATGGGCCGCCTTGCGGCCCATTAACTTTTGCAAAAACAGGGACTTAACGTTATGGCGACCATCAAGGAATTGAAGGCGACCGCACGTCCGAAGAGCGGCAAGGGGGCCGCCCGGGCTGAGCGTCGCGCCGGGAAAGTGCCCGGAGTGATCTACGGCAACAAGCAACCCCCGCTCACGATCTCGGTCGAAGACCGCGAACTGCGCCAGCGCATCCTGGCCGGCCGCTTCCTGACCACCCTGGTCGACATCGACCTCGACGGCAAGAAGCACCGCGTGATTCCGCGCGACTTCCACCTCGATCCGGTCAAGGACTTCCCGATCCATGTTGACTTCATGCGGCTCGGCGAAGGCGCCACCATCCGCATCAGCGTGCCTCTGCACGTGGTCAAGGCCGAAGGCTCGCCCGGCGTGAAGCGCGGCGGCGCCGTCAACATCGTCGCCCATGCGATCGAGCTCGAATGCGGCGTCGAGAACATCCCGCAGTTCATCGAGGCCGATGTCGGCTCGCTCGAAATCGGTCACTCGCTGCATCTGTCGGATGTCAAATTGCCGGCCGGCGTCAAGGCGCTGACCCGCGAGGACGCCACCCTCGTCACCATCGTGCCGCCGTCCGGCTACGCTGAAGAGCAGAAGGCGGCGGCGACCGCTGCGGCTGGTGCTGCGGCTCCGGGCGCTGCGGCTGCTCCGGCGGCTGGCGCGGCCGCGCCGGCTGCGGGTGCTGCTGCACCTGCGGCGGCTGCCAAGGCTCCGGCAGCCAAGGCGCCCGCGGGCGGCGACAAGAAGAAGTAATCTCTCAAAGCTGGCGCGCGATCCCTGATCGCGCGCCGAGCGAGGGGCGCGCCGCGTCATGCGACTGTTTGTTGGGCTCGGCAATCCCGGCGCGAAATACGCACGTAACCGGCACAATATCGGCTTCATGGCCGCCGACGAGATCGCACGCCATCATGGTTTCTCGCCATGGCGCCGCCGCTTTCAGGGCGAGACCGCGGAAGGCGCGCTCGGCACCGAGCGCGTGATCCTGCTCAAGCCCACGACTTACATGAACGACTCCGGCCGCAGCGTTCAGGACGCCGCCAGCTTCTTCAAGATCGCGCCCGGCGACATCACCGTGTTCCACGACGAACTCGAACTGCCGCCGGGCAAGGTGCGGGTGAAGATCGGCGGCGGCATCGCCGGGCATAACGGCCTGCGTTCGATCTCCGCCCATATCGGTAACGACTACCGCCGGGTGCGGCTCGGCATCGGTCATCCCGGCATCAAGGAACTGGTGCACGGCCATGTGCTGTCGGACTTCGCCAAGGCCGACAACGACTGGGTGACGACGCTCTGCGATGCGGTGGCCGAGCACGCCGCACTGCTCGCCAAGGGCACGGACGCGACCTTCGCCAACAGGGTGCATCTCGCGATGCAGGCGAAGGGATTTTTGACCAAGGACGACAACGGCAAGGAATAAACGCTCGTGGGATTCAAATGCGGGATTGTCGGATTGCCCAATGTCGGCAAGTCGACCTTGTTCAACGCGCTGACCGAGACGGCGGCCGCACAAGCGGCGAACTATCCGTTCTGCACCATCGAGCCGAATGTCGGCGAGGTTGCCGTGCCCGATCCGCGGCTGGACAAGCTTGCGGCGACCGCCAAATCGGGCCAGATCATTCCGACCCGACTGACCTTCGTCGACATCGCAGGCCTGGTGCGCGGCGCCTCCAAGGGTGAAGGTCTCGGCAACCAGTTCCTCGCCAACATCCGCGAGGTCGACGCCATCGCGCATGTGGTGCGCTGCTTCGAGGATTCCGACATCACCCATGTCGAGGGCAAGATCGCCCCGCTCGCCGACATCGAGACCATCGAGACCGAGTTGATGCTCGCCGATCTCGACAGCCTCGAGAAGCGCGTCGACAATCTCGCCAAGAAAGCCAAGGGCAACGACAAGGACGCCAAGGAGCAGCTCGACCTCGTCAACCGCACGCTGGTGCTGCTGCGCGAGGGCCAGCCCGCGCGGCTGGTCGAGCGCAAGGCCGAGGAGGAGCGTGCCTTCGGAATGCTCGGCCTGCTGTCGTCGAAGCCGGTGCTCTATGTCTGCAACGTCGAGGAGGGCTCGGCGGCCACGGGCAATTCGTTCTCGAAGGCCGTGGAGGAACAGGCTGCCAAGGAAGGCGCCGTTGCCGTCGTCATCTCCGCCAAGATCGAATCCGAGATCGCCACCATCTCGCGTGACGAGCGCGCCGACTTCCTGGAGACGCTGGGTCTCGAAGAGGCCGGTCTCGATCGCCTGATCCGCGCCGGCTATACGCTGCTCGACCTCATCACCTATTTCACGGTGGGACCGAAGGAAGCGCGCGCCTGGACCATCCATCGCGGTACCAAGGCGCCGGGCGCGGCCGGCGTGATCCACACCGATTTCGAGAAAGGCTTCATTCGCGCCGAGACCATTGCCTATGAGGACTACGTCGCGCTGGGCGGCGAAGCCGGTGCGCGCGATGCCGGCAAGCTGCGTCTCGAAGGCAAGGAATACGTCGTCGCCGACGGCGACGTGATGCATTTCCGGTTCAATACGTAAGGCACCAACAGCGGTGCCGTAGGGTGGGCAAAGCGAAGCGTGCCCACCGCTTCACTCTCGGATCGCAGAAAGATGGTGGGCACGGCGCTTTGCGCCTTTGCCCACCCTACGGCAGCTGCGTCACCGCACCCCGCCGCCCTGGTCCCGGATCGCGCCGAGATGCTCGTTGATGCGGAAGACGATCAGGATCAGTTCCGCGGCGATGCGCGAGAACACGATGCCGACGACGACACCGGCGATCGACTCCAGCACCACCAGAAAGCCGGCGAACGGGCTGATCGCCATGGCGCTGAGGCCTGCGAAGATGCCGGAGAGTCCGAACAGGCAGATCACGCCGATCACCAGCCAGTAGAAGGTCTTGATGATCGTCGGCGTGATGAAGCGGTCCCATTGGAACAGGTCGCTGAATGAAAACATCTCTCTCCCCCGGGCAAACCGCGCCGCCGGCCGCGTCAATCTGACCAGGAGCCCGTTCCGGCCCGACTCGCCGAATGTAGCACGAGCCATGCGGGCCGGCGGGTTGAGATTGCCGCAAAGTGCGGCCACAATCTGTCATTCCCACCAGCAATTCAAAGATGACCCTGACATTCGAAGATTTCCCACCCGGCCGGTTCGGCACGTTCGGCCCGCGCCATGTCACGCGCGACGAGATCCTGGCCTTTGCCGCCGAGTTCGATCCGCAACCGATGCACCTGGATGAGCAGGCCGCAGCCAAGAGCATGCTGGCCGGCCTGTCCGGTTCGGGCTGGCACCTTTGCTCGCTGATGATGCGGATGATGGCCGACGGCTTCATCACCCGCGCCGCTTCGCTGGGCTCTCCCGGCGTCGACGAGGTGCGCTGGCTCGCGCCCTTGCGCCCCGGTGACGACCTCACGCTCGACGTCGATGTGCTGGAGGCGCGCACCTCCAAAAGCCGGCCCGGGCTCGGCATCGTCAAATTCAAATGCACCGCGCGCAACGCGGCAGGCCAGGCGCTGTGCGAGATGACCTCGCCGATCCTGATCAAGCGGCGCGAGGGAGCGGTCTGATGCGGTTCTTCGAAGACATCGAGATCGGGCAGCGCCGCGAGATCGGCGCCTATACGTTCACTGCGGACTCGATCAAGAATTTCGCAGCGAAGTTCGATCCGCAGCGGTTTCATCTCGACGAGGAGGAAGGCAGGAACTCGCTGTTCGGCGGGCTCGCGGCCTCGGGCTGGCATGTCGGCTCGGCCTGCATGAGTCTTCTGGTCGCGGACGGGCAGCGCCTGGCGCGAGAAGCCGCCGCGCGCGGCGAGGAGGTCGCGGTGTGGGGGCCGTCACCAGGCTTTCGCGATTTGCGCTGGATCAGGCCGGTGCTTGCAGGCGATACCGTCAGCTACCTCAGCGAGGTCGTCGACAAGCGCGCCTCCGGCTCGCGTCCCGGCTGGGGCATCTTGACGGCCCGCACCACCGGCACCAACCAGCGCGGCGAGGAGGTCTATGCCATCACCGCCACCGCTTTCGTGCCGATGCGCGGGAAGGGTGAGCCGCATGGCGCTCTGTAGCCACGGCCGAATGTCGATCCGACTCGCAAGCGATTGATCGGGGCGCCCCCCATCACGTATGAAGCTTTCTTCATTGCTCGCGGAGTTTCCGATGTCGCTCACGATTCGCTCCGTCAACAGGCAGGACTACGATCAGTGGCTGCCGCTGTGGGACGGTTACAACGCCTTTTACGGCCGCTCGGGCCCGACCGCGCTTGCACCCGAGATCACCCGCGTCACATGGCAGCGCTTCTTCGATGCCTACGAGCCAGTGCATGCGCTAGTCGCGGAGAGCGATGGGCGCCTGCTCGGCCTCACCCATTACCTGTTCCATCGCAGCACCACCGCGATCGAACCATCCTGCTATTTGCAGGATCTGTTCACGCTCGAGGCCGCACGCGGCAAGGGCGTCGCCTCGGCGCTGATCCACGGCGTCTACGAGCGCGCAAAGCTCGCGGGATCGCCGCGCGTGTACTGGCAGACGCATGAGACCAATGTCAGGGCGCAGAGCCTGTACGACAAGGTCGCGGAGCGCTCCGGCTTCATCGTCTATCGCAAGATCTTCTGATCCACCGCGAGAGCCTGTGGATAACCCCGCCTGTCACCGGCGCGTAACACTTCAGGCTTAAGTTGCACCTGCGTCTGATCTGGCCCCCCGTCACCGATCAAGCGCCCCAAGCGGTCCCCGTCAGTCGCCGCGTCTGACTGGGGCCGCATTTTTTTGCCCGCGGGTTCATTTGGCATGGCAGCAACGCAGGTCCCGCCTTGCTGGTGCGGCGCACCGCCGTCACAATGGGCTCCTGCATTGGTTTTGACAGGATCTCCCATGGAAATTCGTAATCTCGGCGGATCTGGCCTGCGCGTCTCTGCGGTCGGGCTCGGCTGCAACAATTTCGGCCAGCGCACCGATCTGGAGACCTCGCGCAAGGTGATCCACCGCGCGATCGATCTCGGTATCACGCTGTTCGACACCGCCGACATCTATGCAGGGATGGGCGGCTCGGAGACGGTGCTCGGCACCGTGCTCGGCGACCGCCGCAAAGACATCGTGCTCGCCACCAAGTTTTCGAAGCCGATGGCGACCGACGGCACCAAGCAAGGCGCCTCGCGCCGCTACATCATGAACGCGGTCGAGGCCAGCCTGACCCGGCTCAAGACCGACTACATCGATCTCTACCAGCAGCACGATTACGATCCGCTGACGCCGATGGAGGAGACGCTGCGCGCGCTCGACGATCTCGTTCGCCAGGGCAAGATCCGCTACATCGGCAATTCCAACTTCCCGGCGTGGCGCATCGCGGAAGCCGAATTCACCGCGCGCGCGATGAATGTCAGCCGCTTCGTCTCGGCCCAGGACGAATACAGCCTCCTGGTTCGCGACATCGAGAAGGATCTGCTGCCGGCCACGCAGGAATACAAGCTCGGGCTGCTGCCGTTTTTCCCGCTCGCAAGCGGCCTGCTCACCGGCAAGTACCAGCGCGGTGCGGCGGCCCCCGCCGACACGCGCTTCGGCAAAGCGCCGGCGCTGCGCGACCGCTACGTCACGCCGCGCAACGAGGAGATCGTCGAAAAGGTCCAGGCCTTTGCCAAGGCGCGCGGACACTCGATGCTCGAGCTCGCCTTCTCCTGGCTCGCCGCGCGCCCGCAGGTATCGAGCGTGATCGCCGGCGCCACCCGGGTCGAGCAGGTCGAGGAGAACGTCAAGGCGATCGCCTGGAAGCTCAGTCCTGAGGATCTCGCCGAGATCGATCAGATGACCAGGGGCTGAGGCTTGGCGCGGCGCTATTTCGCGCCGCGTCCGACCGTCTGCACCACCTCGAAGCCTTCGAATTGGGGATGGCCGAGATAGAGCGGCTTGTTGTCGCCGGCGCGCTGATGCGCGGCACGAAACGCCTCCGACTTGGTCCAGCCCTCGAACGCCGCATGGTTTGCCCACACGGTGTGCGAAGCATAGAGCGTGTGGTCCTCGAGCTCTGGCCCGCGCAGCAGATGGAATTCGACGAAGCCCGGCACCTTGTCGAGGTGGGTATCGCGCGACAACCAGACCTGCTCGAACGCGGCTTCCGAGCCTTTGCTGACGCGGAAGCGATTCATGGCGATGTACATTGCTTGTTTCTCCTGACGCTTCCCATTATCTCGTCATTCCGGGACGCGCTGCAAGGCGCGGGCCCGGAATCCATTTTGCTGCAGAACTGGTGGATGAATGGATTCCGGATTCGCGCTACGCGCGCCCCGGAATGACGGGCTAGGCAACCAGCCCCTTCATCGGCCTGGCGCTGGCGCTGTCGGGGAACACGGTCTCGGCCAGCACGCGATCGCCGAGGCCGAACTGACTCTGCAGCACGCCCTTGATCACGGAGCGGAGGTCGGTCGTCGGCTTGAGGTCGCGGGCCTCGAAGAGGTTGGCGGGCTTGAGGCCGGGCCAGTCGGAGATGACGCGGCCGCCCTTCACCGCACCGCCGGCGAGCAGCGCAATCGTGCCGGTGCCGTGGTCGGTGCCGTCGGTGCCGTTGATGCGGGCGGTGCGGCCGAACTCGGTGGCGACGACAACGACGGTGTCGCGCCAGCGATCGCCGAGGCCGCTTTCGAATTCGGCAAGCGCGCCGTCAAGCCCGCCGAGCAGGAATGCGAGACGACCGACCGGCCCGCCCTCGTTGGCATGGGTATCCCAGCCGTCGAACGCCAGCGCGGCGATGCGCGGACCGTCATCGGCCGCCATCAGTTTCGCGGCGCCGCGCGCCACCTGCCGCATTTGCGCGACCGCATTGCCCGGCTTCGGCTTCATGTCGTCGCCGGATGCCGCCTTCTCGAGCTGGAGACCTTGCGACAGCGCCGATGCCAGCGTGGGATCGCGGTGGCGATAGAGCTCGACGAGCCGCATCGCCGTGTCGTCATCCGCCTGCGGCAGCGCCACCGGCGCCCAGCCGACCGTCGGCGCATTGCCCCGCAGCACCAGCGGCGTGGTGGGACCGACCGCAAGTCCGCTCGAGACGCGTTCGCCCCGCGGCAGCGCTTCGAGCGCACGGTTGAGCCAGCCGGACTGCACGCGGCCGGGACCGGCGTAACCGCTCTCGAGCACATCCTGGCCGTCGAAATGCGAGCGGTCACGATAGGGCGTCGCCACCGCATGGATCACCGCGGCATGCCTGTCGCGATACATGCGGGCGAATTCCGGCATCGCCGGATGCAGCGCGAAGAACGAATCGAGCATGATCGCCGGATGGGCGCCATCCGCCGTCAGTGCGATCGAGCCATGCAGGCCGGCATAATCGGGATCGCCGATGGGGGCGACCGTCGCGAGTCCGTCGAGCGCGCCGCGCAGGATCACCACGATCAGGCGCGGATCGCGCCCGTCCGCCGCACGCGCGAATTTCGGCAGATAGGCCCAGGCGCCGAAGGATGCGCCGGCGAGCAGCAGGCTGCGGCGGGAGGTGATGAGCCGGTTCTCGGTGCAGTCCATCACGTCATCTCCTCTGCATTTCCGGCGACATCAACAGCAGCGCCAGCGCCTGCTGGCGCGATTCCGCGCGCTCGATGGTCCGCCGCGTTTCGACCGACGCCGCATCCGCGGCGGCGAACTCCAAAAGATCGAGAGGATCGATGTTGTTGCCGAGCCGGGCGCCCATCTGCGAGGCGATGTCGAGCCGGAGCTTCATGCCCTCGGGCGCAGCCCAGGCGGCGCCGGTGTCGGGAAAACCGTTGGGGCCGGCGGGCGACCACAGCGGCTGGCCGAGCAAATTGAGGTTGTTGAGATAGGGGCCGGGATCTTCCGGCACGCGCGCAAGCAGCCGGCCGCCGGCGATCACGAAATCATAGGGCGAGCGCATCTTGGTCAGCGGCGCCTGCCAAGCCTCGTCGGAATCCACCAGCGCGGTCGCAACTGCCTTGAGATCGCCGTCGGTCTTGACGAAGACATCGCGCAATCGCGCGACCAAAGCGCGAGGCGGATCGTCGGCGACGAAGTGACGAACGAACTTGGTGACGACAAAATTCGCCGTTGACGGATGGCGGGCGATGTCGGCCAGCGCGGCCTCGCCCTGCGCCAGACCGGTCGCCTCGTAGGTCTTGCCGAGCAGCATTTGCGGCCCGGGCTGGTGCGCGTTGGCGTTGAACACGAAGGATCCCGGCGTTCCCAAGTGTCCCTGCCGTCCCGCAAAAGTCCAGCCCGTGATGATGCGCGCAAGCGAGGTGACGTCCTCTTGGGTGTAGCCGCCGCCGACACCGAGCGTATGCAGCTCCATGATCTCGCGTGCGAGATTCTCGTTCAGCCCGCGCTTGCGATTTTGCCCTGCGCGCGACTCCGGTCCGAGCGATTGCTGGTTGTCGAGAAAGAACAGCATCGCCGGATGCTGCTCCACCGCCTTCAACATATCGGCGAAGCGCCCGAGCACGTGCGGGCGGATGGCCTCGCGTTCGAACGCGCCGGCCCACATCCGCGCCAGCTCACCCTTGCTCGCAGAGATGCAGAAATGGTTCGACCAGAACACGACGAGTCGCTCGGTGAAGCCGCAATCGGCCAAGGTCGCGCGCTGCAAGCGTGCCAGCGCCTCGGCGCGAAACGTCTTCTGGATGACGTTGAGCGGCTGCGGCGCCGGCTTTGCGGCAACGTTCGGCTGCATCGTGTCCGGCTTCGCAGCATTGTCGGCCAGCTTGGCGCCGTCCGTTTTGCCGGCGATCTCGGTCGCGACCGTGTTCAGCGACAGTTTGCGGCGCAGCCCGGGCTTCTGGTCGGTCGGGGCCTGCGCCGAGGGCGCTTCGGTCGGCGCGCCGGCCTTTGCGGCCTCGCGCGCCTGCTTGACCTCGTCCTGATAAGCGAACACGGCCTGCCCAAGCTGCGGCGTCGATTGCAGGCCCGGCGCCTCCAGCAGCACGCCCGAGGGGCGCGCCAATTCCGCCTTCACGAAGCCGCGCGGATCGGAGGCGGCATTGATCAGATCCCCGGATGCCCCGCCGCGGGCACCGAAGCCGAATCGATTGAGCGCAACCAGCGCGGCTTGCGAATCGCGGGCCATCGATTTGTCCTCCGCGCCTTGCCAACCGCTTCACGTGTCTGCGCGTGAGGCCTAATATACCGCAGCGGGAGATGAACCCGATATGAAAATGACGAGTGAGCTTCGGCGCGGATCATGACAAATTCGAAAGAATCTCCGATGCAGGAACCGCAGCCGCGCCGCCTCGCCTGTTCCCGCTGCGGCACCGAATTCAGCTGCGATCGCTCAGGCACATGCTGGTGCGCGGAAGAGCCGGCGCGCTTGCCGATGCCGGTCAAGGGCGAGGATTGCCTGTGCCGCGAGTGTCTGCGCAAAGCTGCAGTGGACGCGGTGCGTAGCCCGGATGGAGCGCCAGCGTAATCCGGGAATCTTTGCGTGGGCAACAGCCCCGGATTACGCTGCGCTCCATCCGGGCTACAAGTTCAGACCGGATGCCCCGGCGATCTCCGCGCCATGCCGTCGAACGCATCGAGCAGTTTTTCGCGCCAGGCGTAGACGGGATCATCCGCTTCCAGCAGCTTGAACGAACTGACCACGCGCGACCATTGGAAGCCGCCGAACACGATGTAGTCGGCATAGTTCGGCGCGTCGCCGCCGATAAAGGGCTGCGTCTTGAAGGTCTGGCGCATCACTTCCAGCGTTTTGCGGAAGCCGACCACGCCGGTATCGCGGCTCGCCATGATCTGTTCCAGCGTCTTGCCGCCAAAGCGCGCCTCGCGCGATTTGCGGAAATAGGCGGCATCGACCTCGGCGAGGTTGTTCGGGATGTCGGCGATGATCAGCGGAAAGATGCCGCCGACGATGGCGATATCGCCCCACGCATTGATCATGCGCGCCATGGCGCGGCCGCCTTCGCCGCCGAACAGCGACGGCCGGTCGGGAAAATTGCCTTCGAGATAATTCGCGATGGTCCATGAATCGACCACGGGTTTATCATGATGCAGCAGCACCGGCACCTTCTCCGAGCCATGCGGCGCGAGCGTGCTCTTCTCCGTGAAGCGCCACGGCAGCGATTGCGCCGACAGCCCCTTGTGCGCCAGCGCCATCCGCGTGCGCCAGCAATACGGACTGAACGGCCGCGAGGCGTCGGTGCCGACGAGTTCGTAGAGTTTGAGCGACATGAAAGGGGTCTCCCGGTATTCCGTCATTGCGAGCGAAGCGAAGCAATCCAGGACTGCCGCCACGGACGCATTCTGGATTGCTTCGCTTGCGCTCGCAATGACGGATGTGGAGAGTTCAGCGCCCGTTCGTCCGCAACAGCCTTTCGCCATCCGGCGTCACCGCGATGATCAACCCGACACCGGGCAACGTCTCGCGCGCGACATAGCCGCGCTCGCTGGCGTCTTCCCAGATGGTGAGGCGCGGGCACGAGGTCTTCCAGGTCGCGATCACCTCGGCATAGGCGCGCGGCTCGCGCGCCACCCATTCGACAAAATCCAGCACCAGCGGATCGGCGCTCTCGCTCATGGCAATCCTCTGTTCATTGCGAACCCGCCTTGGCGATGGCGGCGAGCACGGGTGTGCGAACCAGCAGCCAGCTGCCATAGGCGATGTAATAGCAGGCGATGGTGGTGATCAGCTTCATCGACCAGGCGATGAACTGCTGGTCGGTCATCGCCTCGAGCAGGCGCCGTGCCAGCGTGGTGCCGAGCATGGAGGCGGCGATCGCGACGCCGGCGAGCACGGGATCGAGCGTGGCGGCCTGGTCGATGATGCCGCCGAAATAGATCAGCTTGGTGAAATGGCTGACGAGCTGACACATCGCCTTGGTCGCGACCTTCTCGCGCCGGCCGAAATCGCCGCCGAGGAAGAAAGTGTCGAGCAGCGGACCGGAGACGCCGGTCATCAGCATCAAGCCCATGCAGATCGTGCCGTAGACGGTGCCCTGCCAGAGGCGGTCAGGATCGGGCTTGATATTGGCGGGCAGCAGCCGTGCCATGAACGGCGTAGCGCCGAGCAGCAGCAGCGCCACCGGCTTGTCCGGCACGTAGCGGGTGAGCGACCAGGCCGCGAGCGCGACGGCAGCGCCGACCATATAGTTTGCGACCGGGCGCCAGCGGATATGCGCGCGCCACAGCAACGCGCGCCAGCCGTTGGACGCCATCTGCGTGATCGCATGCAGCACCATCGCGGTCGGCAGCGGCATCAAGGCGAGCAGCACGCCGATCAGGATCAGCCCGCCCGCCATGCCGAACAGCCCCGACAGGAACGCGGTGCCGACCATCAGCAATCCAAGGGCAGCGATCATGATGGGTGTCACGAGGGGTCTCCGGTGTGAATACGGCAGGTCAGGGACGCAACGCTATTTCACTCCCTCGCCCGGTTCTTACGGGGAGAGGGTGGGGTGAGGGGCTGCTGCCGCAATCACGGCGGCAGTTCGATTCGCGGAGGCTCCCCTCACCCGGAATTTGCTTCGCAAATTCCGGCCTCTCCCCGCGGGCGGGGAGAGGCGAAGGAGCCGCCTCTGCCTGAGCAAATCAGCTGGAATTACACTCATTCTTGTGCCTCGCTTGTGGGAAGCAGGCAAACTGAGTTATCTTGCCCTGGCATCAGCTTTGCTGAGGGTCCGATTTGCGGCGGCTGCTCTTTCTCAACGGCATCAAGGCATTCGAGGCGGCGGCGCGGACCGGCAGCTTTGCTGCGGCCGGCCTCGAGCTCAACGTTTCGGCGGCCGCCGTCAGCCGCATGGTGCACATCCTGGAAGAGCGGCTTGGCGTCGCGCTGTTCGAGCGCAAGGCCAACAGACTGGTGCTGACGCTCGCCGGGCGGGCCTATCAGAGCGGGCTGACGCCGATCTTCGATGCGCTCGCAAGCCTGACCGCGCAGGTCACGGCGCCGTCGGGCGTCCGCGTGCTCACCATCGGCGTCGGGCATACGTTTGCGATGCGCTGGCTGATCCCGCGGCTGTCGGAGTTTCGGAGCGAGGAGCCCGACATCGAGGTGCGCTTCACCACCGGCGGCGCCGAGGTCGCCTTCGGCGAGGACTGGAGCTGCGGCATCAAGCTCGGCAGCGGCGACTGGCCGGGCCTCGTCGCCGAACCATTGTTCGCCGGCGACCTTACCCCGGTCTGCGTGCCCCGCCTCGCCTCCGGCCTGAAGCGCCCGGCCGATCTCAAGGGCCCAAGCCTGATCCGCGTCACGCACTCCACCGAAGACTGGCCGATCTGGCTCAAGGCCGCGGGCGTCACCCGGGTCAACGCGCGCGGGCCGGAGTTCCAGTTCTACGGCCAGGCGCTGCAAGCCGCCGCCGACGGGCTCGGCATCGCGATGGGCATCCGGCCCTATATCGACGACGATCTCGCCGCCGGCCGGCTGGTGGCGCCGTTCGATCTCTCGGTGCCCAAGGGCATGCGCTGGTATTTGCTCTATCGCAGCTTTCAAACCGAGCAGCGCGATTTTGCCGCGTTCCGCCGCTGGATCATGCGCGCGGCGGCGGAACCCGCGGCCCGTCCGCGGCGGCCCGGACGCGCCGCCACACGCGGCTAACCTTCTCACGTGTTCGGCCGATAAATCCGGCCGCATGTGAACGGCTTCACATTCCAAAATCCGCAAATGTGGTCCCCTGACCCTCCGACACGACAAATTGGGGACCACCAATGACGACCCTTTACGACGGCTTTGACATCGAATCCTTCGAAGCTGGCCAGGGACTGTGGCACGCCCGGATCCGGCGCGCCGATTTCAGCCCGGTTGCCATCGACGGCGTGCTGTTTCCGGCCATGGAAGTCGGCTTCGCCTGGCCCGATCCCGACGCGGCGATCGCCGACGCCAAGCACCACATCGATCGCTTCCGCCGCCGTGCCGACGACAGCGACGACGAATAAGCCAGCGGATTTCAATCCGAGCAGGGACAGCACGGCGCAAACGGGGGAACCGGCCATGTCAATCATCGACATCGAAGACGCACCGCGGCCGAAGATCTACGCCCGCAACGTGCTGTCGCAATGCCCGGAATGCGATGGCGATCTCACGGTGCTCCGTGTGATCGGCGGCCGCGCCGGATGCGAGTACTGGACCCTGCGCTGCACCGATTGCGGCGGCGTCCATCTCGACATCCTCGAACCGCGCCTGGTGGCCGAGGACGACGGCGGGCCGCCGCCGGTGGCGTGATCGCACAACCGGCGGCGCCCCTGCTGCCAGCCTGCTGTCAGCAGCCTGAGTACGGACGGGCATTCGCTCTTTTCTGAGCGGCGGACTCGTCCCATATTCGGGGCATGGCGAAGAAACCTGCTCCCCCCACAAGATCCCCCAAATCCAAGGCGCCGAACTCCAAAGCCCATCGGCCCGACGTGCAGCCGATCGGGCCGGCGCTGGCCGAGTTGCTCAATCCCGCGATCAATCGCGGCGATGCCGGCATGGGCTCGGGCACCGGTCTCCAGCCGCCGCCGGACAATTCGCGCGACCGCCGCTCCGGGGGCGAAGCCGCCGCGCATCGCGCGCGCGCCTCGACGCCCAAGGACTTTCCGGCTGATCGGCCGGCAGGGCTGGAGGAAGCACCGCAGGCCAATTACGGCACGGCGGCCACGATCCCGACGCTCGATCCGGAACTGGCGCGACAGCTCGGGCTGCCCACCGAGGAGGACGATGCCGAGGCGCTTGCGCGGCCGCCGCGCAGCAAGATGGAGGCGCTCGGCGTCAAGGCCACCGCGGACGCGCTGGAATCGCTGATCCGCGAGGGGCGCCCCGAGTTCCGCAAGGACGACGGCAGCTTGCGGGTCTGGACGCCGCACCGGCCGCCGCGCCCGGAAAAGTCCGAAGGCGGCGTGCGCTTCGAGATCAAGTCGGACTACGAGCCGCGCGGCGACCAGCCGACCGCGATCGCCGAGCTGGTCGAAGGCATCCAGCGCAACGAGCGCTCGCAGGTGCTGCTCGGCGTCACCGGTTCGGGCAAGACCTACACCATGGCCAAGGTGATCGAGGCGACGCAGCGCCCCGCCATCATCCTGGCGCCGAACAAGACGCTGGCCGCCCAGCTCTATGGGGAGTTCAAGAATTTCTTCCCGGACAACGCGGTCGAGTATTTCGTCTCGTATTACGATTACTACCAGCCGGAAGCCTACGTCCCGCGCACCGACACCTATATCGAGAAGGACTCGTCGATCAACGAGCAGATCGACCGCATGCGCCATTCGGCGACGCGCGCGCTGCTCGAACGCGACGACGTCATCATCGTCGCGTCGGTGTCCTGCATCTACGGTATCGGCTCGGTCGAGACCTACACCGCGATGACGTTCGCCCTGAAGAAGGGCGAGCGCATCGACCAGCGCCAGCTCATCGCCGATCTCGTCGCGCTGCAATACAAGCGCACCCAGGCCGATTTCACCCGCGGCACGTTCCGTGTGCGCGGCGACGTCATCGACATCTTCCCGGCGCACTATGAGGACCGCGCCTGGCGCGTGAACCTGTTTGGCGACACCGTCGAGAATATCGAGGAGTTCGATCCGCTCACCGGCCACAAGCAGGACGAGCTCGAATTCATCAAGATCTACGCCAATTCGCACTATGTGACGCCGCGCCCGACGCTGGTGCAGGCGATCAAGTCGATTAAATCCGAGCTGAAGATGCGGCTCGACCAGCTCCACGACCAGGGTCGCCTGCTGGAAGCGCAACGGCTGGAGCAGCGCACCACTTTCGACCTCGAGATGATGGAGGCGACCGGAAGCTGCGCCGGCATCGAGAATTATTCCCGCTATCTGACCGGGCGCCTGCCCGGCGAGCCGCCGCCGACGCTGTTCGAATATGTGCCCGACAACGCGCTGGTGTTCGCCGACGAGAGTCACGTCACCGTCCCCCAAATTGGCGGCATGTTCCGCGGCGACTTCCGCCGCAAGGCGACGCTGGCCGAATACGGCTTCCGCCTGCCCTCCTGCATGGACAACCGCCCGCTGCGCTTCGAGGAGTGGGACATGATGCGGCCGCAGACGGTCGCGGTCTCCGCCACGCCCAGCGCCTGGGAGTTGAACGAGAGCGGCGGCGTGTTCGTCGAGCAGGTGATCCGCCCCACGGGTTTGATCGATCCGCCCGTCAACATTCGCCCGGCCCGCACCCAGGTCGACGATCTCGTCGGCGAGGTCCGCGCCACAGCCCAGGCCGGCTACCGCTCGCTGATCACGGTGCTGACCAAGCGGATGGCGGAGGACCTCACCGAATATCTGCACGAGCAGGGCATCCGCGTCCGCTACATGCACTCCGACATAGACACCATCGAGCGCATCGAGATCATCCGCGACCTCCGCCTGGGTGCGTTCGACGCGCTGGTCGGCATCAACCTGTTGCGCGAAGGCCTCGACATTCCCGAATGCGCGCTGGTCGCGATCCTGGATGCCGACAAGGAAGGCTTTCTGCGCAGCGAGACCTCGCTGATCCAGACCATCGGCCGCGCCGCGCGCAACGTCGACGGCAAGGTGATCCTCTATGCCGACCAGATGACCGGCTCGATGCAGCGTGCCATCGCCGAGACCGACCGCCGCCGCGAGAAGCAGGTCGAGTACAATACGGCGCATGGCATCACGCCGGAGAGCATCAAGAAGTCGATCGGCGATATCATGAACAGCGTCTACGAGCGCGACCATGTGCTGGTCGAGATCGGCGGCCACGACATGACCGACGACGTCATCTCGATCGGCCACAATTTTGAAGCCGTGCTCGGCGATTTGGAAACGCGGATGCGCGAGGCCGCCGCCGATCTGAATTTCGAGGAAGCTGCCCGCCTCCGCGACGAAGTCAAGCGCCTGCGCGCCACCGAGCTCGCCGTCGTCGACGACCCCACCGTCAAGCAGCGCACGGTGCAGGGCAAGGCCGGCGCCTATGCGGGTGCGAAGAAGTACGGCGACGCCGCGAATCTCCCGGTGAGCGCGATGAAGAAAAAGACCGTGAGCTCCGCGTTGAAAGCGAGCGGCGGCGGTGGCGGCTCAAAGGTGCACAAGCCGCATCTGGACGAAATGCACGGCCCGGAATCGCTGCCCTATCGCGGGGACCGCGCGCTGCCGTCAAAACCGTTCGGCGGCGAGAGCCGGATCATCCAGCCGACGGACTCAAGGCAGTCGGGGCCGGAGTTCGGGCCGGCGCCGAAGTCGACGGGTGGGATGCCGGGACATAGGGGTGGGTGGAAGAAGAGGTGATTGTTCCAATCAATTTCCATGGCCCTGCGCATTCGGCCGGAGACCTAGCGTGATGGCAAGCCAATCTTCTCGCCTTCGCCTTGCTGCGCTCAGGTTCAAGAAGTTACTCGCATCCGAAAAAGATGAACAAGCATACCAAGATTTTTTGGAGCGAAATACCGAGTTCGTTCCTCGTGAATTCGTTCAGAATCATGGCGTCCATTTCGGGCTTCTGCTGCGAAAGATCTCAATGGCTAGAGATTACACCACTGATTTCTTTTTCCTTTCCAAGAGTTCGTCTGATTGGAATGGCATTCTGATAGAAATCGAGAAGCCTCAATCCCGCTATTTCAAAGACAACTCAAATGATTTTCACAATGACTTTGTGAAGGCGCATCAGCAAATCGGGCGGTGGAGAGCGTGGTTCTCGAGCCCGGAAAATCAAACCGGGTTCTTCAACAAGACTCTCGAACATGTGCGCGTGCCAGCACACATGCGCGCCAATCCCTGCCACGTAAAGTACGTATTGGTTTTTGGCCGAAGGGAGGAATTTGAAACGAATCCAACTCGAGTAAGCCTAATTCATGCTCAAGAGCGAGATGACTTTAAGATTGTATCCTACGACAGCTTGCTGGAAGATTTGAGCTCGAAGAGCAAATTGTATTTGGGAGTCAGAAAGAACGAATTCATCGACCTCATCTCGAATGAATTTTTAAGAGAGGACATGTTCGCCTGGATGGATCCCGCCTCCATCAGGGTGAGCAAGAGCTTCAAGGCTGACGCGCTGGCAAAGCGGGCCGACTGGTTTCATCACGGTATCGATACGAATGGGACCGACTACCTGCAAATGGAGCGTGCGCTCCCGAAGGTACGAGTGAGGAGCGGTTAAGAACCGCCCAAATCGGGCTGCAAGACTCACCCCACGCTCGCCGTCACCACCGCCATCACCGACAGCATCAGCACGATCGCGACGAGCTGCATCGAGGCGGCCGGGTGGGTGCGACATTCGGTGATCTTGTCGGCGAGTGACAGGCTGGAATCGAAGAAGCTCGGCTCGTAGAGCAGCCTGGAGAGCGCGGGGATCACCGGTCCAAGCGTCACCGCAATCACCGCGTGAACGAGCGACGCGACGGCGACGAAGATGGCGACGCCGGGGTCGCCGACGAGGTCGTGGTTGCCGAACAGTTTGAGCAGCAGCGCCGCAGTGGCGAAGGTCGGAAAGCTCTGCAGGATGGTGGTCAGCGCAAAACCTTCGAGCGCGTTGTGCAGGCGGGACTTTCTCGCGGCGGCGGTGGCGGCCATGGCACGTCTCCCTGATGGCGTGGGGATGACGTTAGCTGCGGTGGGAGTCCGGGTGGTGTGAGATGGGTCACGCCCGTCTCTCGTGCCGGGACAAGAGCTGGGATGGATTCGGGGTTCGCGCTGTCGCCCCGGAATGACGAAGAGCTGCTAGCGCCACGCATGCGAGATGGCGTCATGCCCGGGCTTGTCCCGGGCATCCACGTTCTTGGAGCCGCACGACAAGACGTGGATGGCCGGGACAAGCCCGGCCATGACGAAAGAGGCGTATCGCTGGCCGCGGCGCTTACAGCTTGCCCTGCCCGTTCACCTGGCTCTGTTGCTGCTGCTTTTCCTGTTCCTTGGCATGATGCCTGCCGTAGAGGCAGCCGGCGGCGGCGCCGAGGACGCCGTGATGGCCGGCATAGTGGCCGGCGACCCCGCCGACGATAGCGCCCTTGATGCAGCCCTTGGCGTTGGCGGCGGAGGTCGCGCCCAGCATGAGCAGTGCGGCGGCGATCGCGATGGTAGAACGTGTCATGGATGGCTCCAGAGGAATTGCAGGGCACAACGGGCTTAGTTGGGTTGCGGTTCCACGAACAGTCGCTGCTTTCGCCATCGCGGTCGTCGCCTGCGCTCCGCGAATCAGACGCAGGACCGGCGTGAATTCGTGCAAGTGCACGCCGTCTCAACCGAAAATTGCAGCCATGAACCTGGTATTGCACTCGCGCGTCATACGCCTGCAATATCCCTGTGATCTTGCGGATTGCCGGTGCGACGCGCAAATGTTGCGCACCTCACGCGGCCAAAGAGGACGGGCGGAATGACGGTCGAGAAGCTCAATCGCCGGCGCGTGCTGCATCTGCTCGAGGTCATTACGCGCGCCGATCTCGAGGCCGCGCTGGCGTGCTGCACCGATGATGTCGACTTCCTCACCCACGCGCCGATCGACGTGCTGACGCACATGGGCCCGCGCCACGGCAAGGCCGAACTGCGCGAATACTGGGGCACGGTGCAGGCCCGCTACGTCGAGACCCGCTACGAGGTGCCGCAAATCGTCGCCGAAGGCGACACGGTCGCGGCCTATCTGCACGTGTTCTTCAGGAAGCGCAGCAACGACCGCATCATCCAGGTCGACATGGCCGTGTTCTACACATTTCGCGACGGACTGATCGCGCAGATCCGCGAGATCATCGATTCCTACGATCTGGTGCAGCAGGTGCTGGAGCGCGAGATCGGCCCATTGATCGTGGCTGCGCCGGCGGATGAGGCATAGCGGCGCTCGCCGAAATCGTCCTGGCCACGTGGACCGGGACCGGGAGATTACGGGGTCCTATTGTAAATCTCACAAAGTGCATTCAATTGTGCATTGCAAAAACGTGATTTGCGTTCTGGCCGAAATCGCCTATTTGTTCGTACACTAATGAATTGAGCCCCCAAGCGTCGACCGCGCGTGGGGTTGTTTTTCGTTTTTTAAAGCCAATCCAGGACGTCCCAAAATGACAGAGCACAGCCTCTGGCGTTTCTCGCGCGCGTTGCACCGCGCGATCAACGACCGGCATTTCGAGGATATCGAGGCCCTGATCGACGAGGACGTCGACTGGGCGGTCTACGGCCCGATCGACATGTTTCCGTTCCTCGGCGCGCGCCAGGGCAAGGCGGCCGTGCTGCAGGTCATTCGCCAGCTGGCCGACAACTTCCAGGTCCGCCGCTTCGAGCGCGAGAGCATCATGCTGGGCGTCGATTCCGCCTCCTCGATGCTGCGCTATTCGCTGACGGCGCTGGATTCCGACAAGCCGATCAGCTTGCGGGTCGCGCAGTTCGCCCAGTTCAGGGCGCACCGGCTGATCAACATGCGCGTGCTGATCGACACCTTCGATCTGGTCGAGCAGGCACTCGGCCGCGCCATTCATCTGCCGAAGATGACCGGCGTCGGCTGAGGGGGACACCAACGGGCCCCGCAATGCGGGACTGATCGACTGATGCTGCCGCGACGCGTCCTGGCCTCCAGCCCCGCCGGATGCAATCGCGGAGAAAGCTCGTCAATCGGGCGCGCGCCTTTCGCGCGGCCCGTTGGTTCGTTATTCTATTGTTTGAGCATGATCTTTTCGGAAGACCGCTGCACACTTTTCCGGATCATGCTCTGGCTGAGGCGAAGGCCACAATTTCGCAATGATAGTTCCGCATCCTCTGCGCGAACTGGGCTCGCGGGCAGGACGATGGAATTCTCGACAAGTTTTGGCTGGGCCCGGCTGCCAGTGCTGGCGGCCGCATTCATCCTGGGCTCGGTGCTCACCGTCTCCGCGCAGATCATTCCGCCCACGGCCGCGGCGGCGGACGACGCGGCTGAGGCCGCGGATGCCGCCGACGTCAACGACCCCGACGTGCTCAAGGGCATCGACGTCGACAAGCTCGACTGGGCCCAGCTCGCGATCGACGCCGGAACGCTCAACGACATCATCGCGGCCAAGAAGCGCGCGCAGGCCGCAGCCAAGGACGGCATCGACTGGTCGACCAACGCCAATGCCAACGGCTCCTCGGCGGTGAAGGTGAAGCAGTCGGTCTCCTCGTTCTGGGACGCCCGGATCGGCGCCGACATGACGGTCGCGAAGGAGCCGACCACGATGTCGGAGCTTTTGGCGGAAAAGGCCGCCAATGGCGGCAACCTGCCGCAATCCTCGGGCAGTGCCTGGGCCGCCGCGACCGCCCCGGGCGCGGGCTCGGTGTGGGACAAGACCGCGGTGGAAGGCCGCATCGATCCGGGCTCCGAGCAGAGCAAGATCGGCGCGGCGCTGACCAAGTCGGTGCCGCTGTCCGGCGACATGTCGCTGACGCTCCAGAACGGCTACAGCGTCAACCAGCAGGGCACCACCGCACTCCCCGGAATCGCCGGCCGCACCATCCGCAATTACGAGACTGACCAGTCCGCCAAGGTCGAGATCACCGATACCGGCACCAGCATCATTGCCGGCCAGACGCTGTCGACCACCGATGACAAATGGCTGCGCAACGTCGGTGCCGAGCAGAAGCTGTTCGACAACGTCACCGTCTCCGGCTCGGTCGGCGAGACCTCGCAAGGCACGATCAACAAGAGCCTGACCGCCGGCTTCAAGAAGAGCTGGTGAGGATCGCTCATCTCTCTCCCCTCATCCTGAGGAGCGCTCTAAAGGAGCGCGTCTCGAAGGATCGAGGCCCGCGCCATACAGACGGGCCTGCATGGTTCGAGACGCGCGCGAAGGGCGCGCTCCTCACCATGAGGGAATAGATGCGTCGTGCGGCGGCATTCAGACATTGGTAACTTCGCGCCACGGCAAAGCCCCCGAATGGTCCGCCCTTGCCGCATCTCTGCCTAGTTGCCGTCAAAATCCGACGCCCTGATGCAGCGGCCTGACACACATCGTCGTGCGGGGGACACTCGCGCTGCGCTCAACGCGAACAGGGGAACATCGATGAACGCCATTCGTCCGGAAAAGGTTGAAGCAACCGAGACCGAAACCGTCGACAGCAATCTCGCCGCCGTGACGGAAGTCGAGGCCGGAATCCGCGATTTCGTCCGTAATGACATCGCCTATCTACGTCGCCCGGCGAGCAGCGCCGAGCCGGCGCTCGATGCATCGGCGGAAGCCACCGTCACCAACGTCAATTCGCTGATCCAACGCGTTGCCGGCACCTCGCTCGCCGAGATCGAAAATCTGATCTCGGAACTCGAGAGCCTGCGCGACCTGCTCCATGCCGAGGGCCAGCGCGTCCAGCGCGAGATCTCCGGCTATGCCCAGCTCAGCCAGGCCGCGATGAAGTCGACCCGTATGATCGCCGACAACGTCTCGCAGTGGAAGCGCGCCGCCGACGGACTGCGCAACAGCTGATCGCAAGCCATACACATCACCAACCGCCGCGCTCCCGAGAGGGACGCGGCGGTTTTGATTCTGCCGCCACAATCCCGCTGTCATCGCCCGACTTGATCGGGCGATCCAGTATCCCGAGGCAGTTGTGATTGAGCCGAGAGGCCGCGGCGTACTGGATGCCCCGGTCAAGCCGGGACATGACAGCGGAGGATGTGGTCCGCCTCGCGGGGCCTAAACAGGTCGCCGCATTGAACCCTACTTCCACTCCCAACGACCAAAGCCCTAGCGCCCGCAGCCTTTGCGGCGGGGCCCCGGGGACATGTCAGATGCAAAGCATTCGGCCCGACAACACCGACCCGATACCGCTGCGGCCGGCGCCGAACCAGTTCGGCACGATCATGCTGCGCTTTGTCGGATTGCTGGCTGTTGCGATTGCGGTTTTGGCGTTGATCTATAGCCGCTGAGCGGAGGCCGGCCCCGAAGAGTTGACGATCTCTTAACGGCTCGCGTCGATGCTCGAGGCTTCCAGGGTGTAGCCGCCATCGGCATAGCCCTTCACCACCATGCCGGCGACCAGCATCACGGCCAGCGTCGCGGTTGCGAAGATGAATCCAACCAGCTTGAGTGCGCCGCGATCTGCCATGGTTCTCGTGTCCCCTGTACTCTGCCCAGTTCGTTCAATTAGACAGCGACAGGTTCATAATTGGTTAGCAACTCGATGGTTCCCCCAACTGCTTCGGGAGTAACCATGTTGCGCAGGCTTATGGCAGCCGGCCGGAATCACGTCCATAGCGCGCGGGCAACACTCGATGGCTTTCTCCACCCTCTCCCCGCAAGAGCGGGGCGAGGCAGCGAGAGAGGGTGCGCACCTCACACGAGGTCGAATCAGATCACCTTCTTGATCCAGTTGTGCGGATCGTTGGTGCGGCCGTACTGGATGTCGACGAGTTGCTTGCGCAGGCCCATGGCGACCGGACCGGCGACGCCGCCGCTGATCTCGAAGTCGCCGCTCACCGAGCGCACCTTGCCGATCGGCGAGATCACCGCGGCGGTGCCGCAGGCGAAGGCCTCCTTCAGCTTGCCGCTGGCCGCATCCTTGCGCCACTGCTCGAGCGAATAGGGCTCCTCGCGCACGGTCTTGCCGGCATCGCGGGCGAGCGCGATGATGGAGTCGCGGGTGATGCCGGGCAGGATCGTGCCGAGTGGCGGCGTCGACAGCGAGCCGTCGTCGAACACGAAGAACACGTTCATGCCGCCGAGCTCTTCGATGTAGCGGCGCTCGATCGCGTCGAGGAAGACGACCTGGTCGCAGCCATGCTGGATCGCCTCGGCCTGCGCCCGCAGGCTCGCGGCGTAATTGCCGCCGCACTTGACGGCACCGGTGCCGCCGACCGCGGCGCGGGTATAGTTCTCCGAGACCCAGATCGACACCGGGGCAGGACCGCCCTTGAAATAGGAGCCGACCGGCGAGGCGATGACCGCGAAGATATATTCGGACGACGGCTTCACGCCGAGGAAGGTCTCGCTCGCGATCATGAAGGGGCGCAGATAAAGGCTGCCCTCGCCGCCGGGGATCCAGGCGCGGTCGATGCGCACGACCTGCTCGACCGCTTCGATGAAGACGTCTTCGGGCATGTGCGCCATCGCCATGCGGTCGGCCGAGTCCCTGAAGCGCCGCGCATTGGCGTCGGGCCGGAACAGGTTCACGCCGCCGTCGTCGCGCTTGTAGGCCTTGAGGCCTTCAAAGATTTCCTGCGCGTAGTGCAGGACGGCGCCGGCCGGATCGAGCTGGAAATTGGCGCGGGCCTCGACGCGCGCCTCGTACCAGCCGCCCTTGGCCTGGTTGTAGCGGACGATCGCCATGTGATCGGTGAAGACCCGCCCGAATCCGGGGTCCACCAGCTTGGCGACACGGTCCTTTTCGGAGGTCGGATTGGGCGCGGGCTGGATGTCGAATGTCATGCTCATGTCCTTGGCTCCCGCTGCCGGTGACGGCGCTGTTCTGCGCCGGCCTGCCCTGTTCGGGCCCGGCTGGCTTAGTTAGGTTTCTGGCCGAACCACCGCCAGCCTTGTTGCGGCCGGTTTCCGTCGCCAGCATGTCGCCGAGGACATGCTTTTGCCGAAGGCGGAAGTCCAGTATGTTTTGCCGAAATGCCGCTCGACAATCGCACGGTAGTTCTGAGTCGGCCTTCGCCGCCTGTCCGGCTCTCGCTGCGGCCGCCTGCTTCGATGCCACCTGACGCGAAACGATCTAAAATTTCGTGCGGGCTGATCGTTTTGTAACATTGGACCCAAGATACGTCAATATGCCTGACATAAATTTCGCGACTCCCTCTCATGACGCCGCCGGGCCCAGGCCAGCCGCGTCCGAAGGAAGCAATTTGCGCTGGGATATCATCGAGCTGCTGTTCTTTGCCTATCGCGACTTCGTCGGCGATCCCGACCAGGAGCTGGAGGCGTTCGGCTTCGGCCGGGCCCATCACCGGGTCATCCATTTCGTCTACCGTTATCCCGGTCTCAAGGTCGCCGACCTCCTCGACGTCCTGCGTATCACCAAGCAGTCGCTCGGCCGCGTGCTCAAGCAGCTGCTGGACGAGGGTTACATCGTGCAGAAAACCGGCGACAACGATCGCCGCCAGCGCCTGCTCTATGCGACGCCGAAGGGCGAGGCGCTGGTGCAGAAGCTCGCCGGGCTCCAGACCACGCGCATCACCAAGGCGCTCGCCGAGCTGGCGCCGCAGGATGCCGACACCGTCAAGCGCTTCCTGCGCGCGATGATCGACCGCGAGGATCCGGACAAGGTGCTGCAGACGATCTTCGCCAACGTCAATCAAGACGCAAAGGAGTGACCGTGCCGCTTGCTGCCACGCTCGCCCGCCCGCCGGCGCAACCCGCCGACGATGCCCCGCATCTGCTGCTGGTCGACGACGACCGCCGCATCCGCGATCTGCTGTCGCGCTTCCTCGCCGGCGAAGGCTATCGCGTCACCACCGCCGCGAGCGCCGGCGATGCGCGCTCGAAGCTCCTGGGCCTGCATTTCGATCTTTTGATCCTCGACGTCATGATGCCGGGCGAAACCGGCTTCGATCTCGCGCGCTTCATCCGGACATCCTCCTCGGTGCCGATCGTGATGCTGACGGCGCGCCATGAAGCGGAAAGCCGCATCGAAGGCCTGCAAATCGGCGCCGACGATTACGTGGCAAAACCGTTCGAGCCGCGCGAGCTGGCGCTGCGCATCAACAACATTCTCAAGCGCGCCGCCCCACCGCCCCAGGCCGCGACCGTGGAGAAGATCGCGTTCGGTCCCTACGTCTATCACCTCGATCGCGGCGAGTTGCGCCAGGGCGAGGACGTCATCCACCTCACCGACCGCGAGCGCGAGATGCTGCGGATCCTCTCGGAGACGCCGGGCGACACCGTGCCGCGCAGCGCGCTGACCGGCAATGGCAGCGTCAATGAACGCGCCGTCGACGTGCAGATCAATCGTCTGCGGCGCAAGATCGAGAACGACCCCGCCAATCCGCTGTTCCTTCAGGCGGTGCGCGGCATCGGCTATCGGCTGGTGGCCTCGCCATAATAGTGAAGCGCGCCCCATGAGCACGATTGATACCGGCCTGACGCTGCTGCGAAGCGCCGCCGGGCGCGTCTCCGCCGCCAATGGCTGGATGGGCAACGCGTTCAAGGGCTGGATGCCGACCGGCCTCTATGCCCGCGCGCTGCTGATCATGATCGTGCCGATGGTGATCCTGCAATCGGTGGTCGCCTTCGTGTTCATGGAGCGGCACTGGAACACGGTGACGCGCCGATTGTCGGCCGCGGTGGTGCAGGACATCGCCGCGCTGATCGACGTCTACAAGGGCTATCCGCAGGACAAGGACCGCGACCAGATCCGCCGCATCGCGCAGCAGCGCCTCGGGCTGGTGGTGGATTTCCTGCCTGCCGGCGACATGCCGCCGCCGGGACCAAAGCCGTTCTTCTCGCTGCTCGACCAGACGCTCTCGGTGCAGCTCGGCCGCCAGATCGGACGCTCCTTCTGGATCGACACGGTCGGCCGCTCCAACCTGGTCGAGATCCGGATCCAGCTCGACGACGCCGTGATGCGGGTGTTCGCGCAGCGCAGCGCCGCCTACGCCTCGAACTCGGAGATTTTTCTGTTCTGGATGGTCGGGACATCCTCGATCCTTCTGATCGTCGCGGTGCTGTTCCTGCGCAACCAGATCAAGCCGATCCTGCGGCTTGCGGATGCCGCTGAAAGTTTCGGCAAGGGCCGCGAGGCGCCGAACTTCCGGCCGCGTGGCGCGCGTGAAGTACGACGCGCGGCGGTGGCCTTCCTGGAGATGAAATCGCGCATCGAGCGCACGATGGAGCAGCGTACCGCGATGCTCGCCGGGGTCAGCCACGATCTGCGCACCATCCTCACGCGATTCAAGCTCGAGCTGGCGCTGATCGGCGACAGCCCCGAGATGGAGGGTATGCGCAAGGACGTCGACGAGATGTCGATGATGCTGGAAGACTACCTGGCGTTTGCCCGCGGCGATTCCGGCGAGCAGTCGCAGCCGACCGACATGGCGCAGGCGCTCGAGGAGCTGCGCAGCGACGCCGAGCGCCACGGCCACACCGCGACCGTGACATTCCAGGGTCTGCCCGTGGTCACCGTGAAGCCGGCCTCGTTCAAGCGTTGCCTCGCCAACCTCGTCACCAATGCCGCACGCTACGGCAAGAGCATCGCCATCACCGGCCAGCGCGATCACCGCTATCTGACGGTCACGGTCGAGGACGACGGACCAGGCATTCCCGCCCATTTGCGCGAAGAAGTGTTCAAGCCGTTCCTGCGGCTGGACAATGCCCGCAACCAGGACGAGGGCGGCACCGGTCTGGGGCTGGCGATCGCCCGCGACATCGCCCGCTCCCACGGCGGCGACATCACCCTCGGCGATAGCCCGATGGGCGGATTAAGGGCGAGTGTGCGGATTCCGGTGTAACCGGCGATGTAGCCTACTTCGGCAGCAGCGCCTTCAGCTTGTCGACGTCACGCACGTTCATCTTGAAGCCGCCGGGCATCACGATGTCGCCTGGCTTCTGGTCGGGCTTGCAAGCCCCCAACCATTTGGCTTCGAGCGTCATGGTGGTGTCACGCCCCGCGGCGCCGGCCGGGCCGCCTTGCGCGTGCGAGGAGGTCTTCACGGTATAGGCCGAATTGAAATCACCGACGATCTCGGCATGCGAGGTCGTTGACATGCCGGCGACGCTGCACTCGGAATCGCTGACATAGCCAGTCGCTGTCTTCTTGATGTCCTGCTTGGCGCAGATCTGCTTGGCCATCGGAGAGACGTTGTTGTTCATCTCCTTGTCGACGGTCTCGTCGGTGCAATGCTGCATGGTCATCTCCGGCATCGCCGAGCCGGTCCGGACCATCTTCAATTCCCACAGCCCGGCCTTGCGCACCGGCAGGTCGTCGGCGCACGCCGCGCCTGCCGACAACACGAGGCCAACGACTGATCCGAGCAAAGCAAGCTGGCGCATCATGCGAGAGGCTCCCGGCTGAGATGTCGTGCGTTGTCTTGGTGTTGTCTTGGCGTCGTCGTGGCGTTCTCTTGCCGCTGCGGGAACGCCTCAGTAGAGCGTGCGGATCGGCCGGTCGGCCGCGCCATAGGGCACCCAGCGGCAGGCAAACGAGATGTAGCCGCCCTCATAGGCCTGTACCGCCAGGAACTTCACCACCTTGTCGTACCGCGCGCAGTGATCGACCGCGAGCTGCCGCGCATCAGCCTGCGTCGCCAGCGAATAGGCGATGATGCCGCCGGTGTCGTTGCCCTTGAACGGCGGGACCGGCAGGAGGTCGGCGCGCGCCGACTGGCTCGCCATCATACCCAAGGCAAGAAGGCCCGCAGCCGCAATGATTCGCATTCCCGTCACTCCAATTGGTTGGCGCCAGTCTACGGTGCCGCCGCAACCGTGAAAAGAACGGAAGTCCGGCTAGGGCGCGGTTGCCTTCAACTCGTCGGCAAGTGTTGCCGCGCTGCACTTGACCCGCCGGGGCCTTCACGGCACCGTTCGACCTTCGCAGATCATGCTGTCTGGATTGCCCATGCGCGCCTCGACCTCCCTCAAATCGCTCCGCTTTGCCGCCGTGCTCGGCCTCATGTTCGGGGCGCTGTCGCTCAGCGAGGCCAAGGCCGCCAATCCGCTGGAGCTGAATTTCTGGCTGAGCGGACCGCGCTATGACGGCCGCGTGGCCGATTGCGACAAGGCGCTGCCGACGATCGCCACCCAGTTCTGGGAAAAGGAAAGCTCGTTCTGGAATTCGTCCTTGAAGATCACGGGCTTCTCGGCGGTTCACGAGACCGCGTTCCGGCCGTGGGCGTCCGACAACATTCCGCGCCGCTACTGCAGCGGCGAGGCCATGCTCAACGACGGCAAGATGCGTCAGGTGCACTTCTCGATCGTCGAGGACGGCGGCTTCGCCGGCTACGGCCAGGGCGTCGAATGGTGCGTGGTCGGGCTCGATCGCAACTGGGCCTACAATCCGTCCTGCCGCGCCGCCAAGCCCTGATCGGAAGAGCCCCGATTCGGACGATCCAGCGGCCGGGAGCATGGCGGCCTGAAATTTGTTCTTGAAATGTTCCTATCGCCTGCTAGGCTCCTCTACACAGTCTAGTTGAGGGGCGTCGCCATGTTTCATTCCAGATTGCATTCGTTCTCCCGCCTGATGATCTCGCTTACGCTTGCCCTACCTCTTGCCCTGTCCCTTGCCGCAGGGCTGCTCGGCCTTGCGGGCAGCGCCCAAGCCCAGGACAGACGACAGAACGCGCCCGGCGAGTTCGATTTCTACGTGCTGTCGCTATCCTGGTCGCCTTCGTTCTGCGAGGAGGCTTCCGAGCGCGGCGGACGCTCGCAAATCCAGTGCGGCGGACGACCCTACGCCTTCGTGGTTCACGGCCTGTGGCCGCAATATGAGAACGGTTTTCCGGAATATTGCCAGCGGCCATCACCGCGGCTGAACCGCAGCATTGTCTCCTCGATGCTCGATCTGATGCCCGCCCCCGGCCTGATCTTCAATGAATGGGACAAGCACGGCACCTGCTCCGGGCTTACCGACCGCAATTATTTCGAGACCATCCGCAAGGCACGCGCGGCGATCAAGATTCCGGCCGAATTTCTCGACCTGTCGCAGGAAAAGACGGTGGCGCCCGCCGAGGTCCAAGAGGCCTTCATCAAGGCCAATCCGGGCCTGAGCAATGCGGCCGTCTCGGTCACCTGCAACCGGACGCGCCTGTCAGAGGTCCGCATCTGCCTCAGCAAGGATTTGCAGTTCCGTGCCTGCGAGGAGATCGACCGCCGCGCCTGCCGCCGCGACCAGCTGACCATGCCGCCGATCAGGGGTGGGTAGGGTCACCCTCAGATCGTCGTTCCGGGGCGCGCGACTAGTCCGCCGACGGGCGAAGGCGGAAGCGTGATCTATCATGCGCGATGCCGCGTGGTCGGTGTGAAATGGATTCGAGCTCGGTGCCGGCGCACCGCCCCGGAATGACAGCAGTTACTTTCATCGCCCGATGTCGTAACTCTCCACCATGAACTACCGTCACGCCTTTCACGCCGGCGGCTTCGCCGATGTCATCAAGCACATCGTGCTGGCGCGCATCCTGACCTATTTGCAGGACAAGCCGGCCGCCTTCCGCGTCATCGACACCCATGCCGGCGCCGGCCTGTACGATCTCGACAGCGACGAGGCGCGGCGCGGCGGCGAATGGCTGACCGGGATTGCGCGGCTGATGCAAGCGCGCCTCTCGAACGAAACCGTTGCGCTGACGAAGCCCTATCTCGACATCGTCCGCGCCTTCAATCCGAAGGGTGAGCTCAAGGCCTATCCGGGTTCGCCGCTGATCGCGCGCGGCCTGATGCGGCCGCAGGACCGCCTCGTCGCCTGCGAACTCGAGCCGAAGGCGCGCAAGGCGCTGATCGATGTGCTGCGCCGCGATGAACAGGCCCGTGTGGTCGATCTCGACGGCTGGGTGGCGCTGCCGGCCTTCGTGCCGCCGAAGGAGCGGCGCGGCCTCGTGCTGATCGATCCGTCCTTTGAAGCGAAGGACGAGTTCGAAAAGCTGGGCGCCGCCTTCTCCACAGCCTTCGCGAAATGGCCGACCGGTATCTATGTAATCTGGTATCCGGCCAAGAGCCGCCGCGCCACGGACGCGCTGGCGCAACTCG
Source organism: Bradyrhizobium sp. Kon10 (assembly GCF_055807395.1). Classification (NCBI taxonomy): domain Bacteria; kingdom Pseudomonadati; phylum Pseudomonadota; class Alphaproteobacteria; order Hyphomicrobiales; family Nitrobacteraceae; genus Bradyrhizobium; species Bradyrhizobium sp. Kon10. The sequence goes on from NZ_JBVVOZ010000017.1 coordinate 120,789, forward strand.
TGGCACGCAGCGCAGCCGCAGCAAAGCCGGCGGGAAAATGCCTGCGGCTCGAATTCAGCGCCGCACCGCAAATCGACGGCGCATCCCTGACGTCCACCGGGCTGCTGATCGTCAATCCGCCCTACACGCTGCAGGGCGAGCTCAAGGCGATCCTGCCCGAATTGGAAATGCCGCTCGGCCAGGGCGGAGCGGCCAGATTCCGATTGGAGGTGCCAAAGCCCTGAAGCGCGGTCATCTTTTGGGAAAAAGATGCAGTAGCGGTAGTCAATCTGCAACGAACCGTATTATGCTGTTTCTGTGACTGGCTTTACGTTCCGCTTCCGCGAATGGTTGCGGCGGAGTGAAGGCCTAACAAAGATCCGGTCGGACCGAATGGTCTGCCCAAGGATGGCCAGCTCCCGGGCTTCGTAATGCCCGGTCATGCCGTGACGCGCGTCTGCGTCGCGGCGGAGGAGCAATGAGGGGGAGTTTCCCGATGGCCATGACGGGAACGGTCAAGTTCTTCAACGGCGAGCGCGGTTACGGCTTTATCAAGCCGGACGACGGCGGCCGCGATGTCTTCGTTCATATCACCGCGGTGGAGCGGGCAGGACTGAAGGACCTTGCCGAAGGACAGCGTATCACATTCGAGGTCGAACCGGACAAGAAGGGGAAGGGACCCAAGGCGGTCAATTTGGTGATCCTCTCCTAGCGGACCTCGCACAACAACCTGGCGCAAAAAAAGTCCCGGCCGCGCGCGGCCGGGAAGCTGTAGTCCGGTATTTTCTTGTTTAGGTATCAGAAGTGATAGTTCACGCCTGCGCGCACAACGCTGGCGCTATAGCCGTTTGACACGCCTGTAATGGCGAACTGGCTGGTCGACAGATCGATGTAGAGATATTCGAGCTTTGCGCTCCAGTTCGGCGCGAGGCCCACTTCGGCGCCGACGCCGGCGGTCCAGCCGGCGCTGGTGTGCGACTCTGTCCAGCCAAACGTCTGCGCGCGCAGCTCGCCGAAGGCGAGACCCGCGGTGCCGTAGAACAAGACGTTGCTGAGGGCATAGCCAGCGCGGCCGCGCAGCGTACCGAACCAGGGATTGGAGAACTTCCACGGCGCAAAAGTATCGTCGGCACCGGCTGCCTGGATGTCGCCCTCGACGCCGAACACCCACGGGCCGTTCTGGAAATTGTAGCCGGCCTGCGCGCCGCCGACGAAGCCGGAGGGCTTTGCGGGATTGTTGTCCACCGAGCCCCATTCGTAGCCGAGATTGGCGCCGAGATAGGGGCCCGCCCAGCTATAGGCGTTCAGCGGTTGATTGACGGTATAGGGGGCGCGCTGCCCGTAGCTGAGATCGGCGGCATCCGCCGAAGCCGTCCAGCCCGCAGCAGCCAACGCGGCCACGCCCACAACGAGCCTCTTCATCACACACTCCAACGCAACTGCCGAAACCGTGCGATGCCCGCGCCGCCGCGCAAGGCAAAACCGCATGGTTACGGAACCAAGAACTTTTCGCGTAGGATTTATCGAGAGTTTTAAGTTAAAGGCCTGTTAAGACCCGTTACCGTGCTGTTAACAGACTTAAGAAAGCCTTACCGGGAACTGAGCCGGCCATCCTGTTCGTGCCGCTGAGCCGGAACTTCAAATCGGCGCCCTCAGCACCTAAATTCGTCCCATGATTCCCGATTCCACCGACAACCCGGACGACGCGCGCGCGCGCAAATCGCCGCGCGGCCCCACACCGGACGCCCCGCCCGAGCGGCTGACGCCGCCGGACGTCGATCCCGCCACCGCCGGCGGCGACGACGAGGACGATGCGCGGCTGCCGGACATCCTGGAAGAGAGCGGTGCGGTCGGCGAAGTGCCGTTGGCGACGGGCCATGAGGCGATCGAGCGTGCGGTCCGGCTCGCCCCGACCTCGCCCGGGGTCTATCGCATGCTCGCTGCGAACAGCGACGTGCTCTATGTCGGCAAGGCCAAGAACGTCAAGAAACGCCTGTCCAACTACGCGCGCGTCGGCGCGCCGCAGCCGGCACGCATCCTGCGCATGATCGCAGCCACGGTCTCGGTGGAGATCGTCTCGACCACGACCGAGACCGAAGCGCTGCTGCTCGAGGCCAACCTCATCAAGCAGCTGCGGCCGCGCTTCAACGTGCAGCTCCGCGACGACAAATCGTTTCCCTATATCCTGATCACCGGCGACCATTGGGCACCGCAGATCCTCAAGCACCGCGGCGCGCAGACCCGACCCGGGCGCTATTTCGGGCCGTTCGCATCCGCCGGCGCGGTCAACCGCACCATCACGGCGTTGCAGCGCGCGTTCCTGATCCGCTCCTGCACCGATTCCTTCTTCGAGAGCCGCAGCCGGCCGTGCCTGCTCTACCAGATCCGGCGGTGCGCCGGCCCCTGCACCCGCGAGATCGATTTCCCCGGCTATACGACGCTGGTGCGCGAGGCGACCGACTTCCTGTCCGGCAAGAGCCAGGCGGTGAAGCAGGAGCTCGCAGGCGAGATGGAGAAGGCGGCCAGCGAGCTCGAATTCGAGAGTGCGGCGCTATACCGCGACCGTCTCGCTGCGCTCTCGGCGATCCAGTCGCAGCAGGGCATCAATCCGCGCACGGTGGAGGAAGCGGACGTGTTCGCCATCCACCAGGACGGCGGCTTCTCCTGCGTCGAGGTGTTCTTCTTCCGCACCGGCCAGAACTGGGGCAACCGCGCCTATTTCCCGCGCGCGGAGAAGACCTTTACACCGGAAGAGGTGCTCGGCTCCTTCCTCGCCCAGTTCTACGACGACAAGCCGCCGCCGAAGAGTATCCTGCTCTCGCACGAGATCGAGGAAAGCGAGCTGCTCGCCAACGCGCTGTCGATCAAGGCCGGTCACAAGATCGAGGTCTCCACGCCGAAGCGCGGCGAGAAGAAGGAGCTTGTCAACCACGCCCTGACCAATGCGCGCGAGGCGCTCGGCCGCAAGCTCGCCGATACCGCGACCCAGAGCCGCCTGCTCGACGCGATGGCGACCACGCTGAGCCTGCCGCATCCGCCGAAGCGCATCGAGGTCTACGACAACAGTCACATCCAGGGCACCAATGCGGTCGGCGCCATGATCGTCGCCGGTCCGGATGGCTTCGTGAAAAACCAGTATCGCAAGTTCAACATCAAGTCGGAAGGGCTCACGCCCGGCGACGATTACGGCATGATGCGCGAAGTGCTGGAGCGCCGCTTCAAGCGCCTCGTCAATCCGCCCGAGGACAACGCGGCCAAGCCAAACGACAAGGCCAAGGACGACGATTTCCCGCAATGGCCGGATCTCGTAGTGATCGACGGCGGCCGCGGCCAGCTCAACGCCGTTCGGGAGATTTTCACCAATCTCGGGCTGACCCAGGTATCGCTGATGTCGGTTGCCAAGGGGCCGGACCGGGATGCCGGCCGGGAGACCCTGTTCATGCCCGAGCGCGAGGCGATCAAGCTGGAGCCACGCGACCCCGTGCTGTATTTCATTCAGCGGCTACGGGACGAGGCCCACCGCTTCGTCATCGGCTCGCACCGCAAGCTGCGCAAGAAGGACATCCGCGAGGCCGGCTTGCAGGAGATTCCGGGCATCGGCCCGTCACGTAAACGTGCCCTGCTGCATCATTTCGGAACCCTGAAGGAGATCGAGCGCGCCTCCATCGCCGATCTCGGCAAGGTTCCGGGGGTAAGCGCCGAGAGCGCCCGCAGGATTTTCGAGTATTTCCATCCCCAGCCGGGGTGAAGTGAAGGGGACCACGTCATAGGGGCGTCGCATCCCGTGCTCCATTTGTGAGCGGGACGGTTGACCTTCGGGCAGCAGCGGTATTGGTAGGACGGATGAACATCGCCACGACACGAGGGACGACCAGCCGCGCGATGTCCCTCCCGAACCTCCTGACCTACGGCCGGATCGCCGCGATTCCGGTCGTGGTTGGGTGCATCTATGCGCAGTCGATTTTGGATCAGCCGTTGTGGCTGCGCTGGGTCGCGGTCGCCATTTTCATCGCGGCCGGGGTGACGGATTACCTCGACGGTTATTATGCGCGGATCTGGAATCAGCAATCGGCATTCGGCCGCATGCTCGATCCGATCGCGGACAAGCTCCTGGTCGCCTCCTGCCTGCTGATGCTCGCCGCCGACGGAATCATCCACGGCTGGTCGCTGTGGGCCGCCATCGTGATCCTCTGCCGCGAGATCCTGGTCTCGGGCCTGCGGGAATACCTCGCCGCGCTGCGCGTCAGCGTGCCCGTGACCAAGCTCGCCAAGTGGAAGACGACGGTCCAGCTCGTTGCGATCGGCTTCCTGCTCGCCGGTCCGGCCGGCGACGAGGTGGTGCCGATCGTCTCGATGATCGGGCTGGCGCTGCTGTGGGCCTCGGCCATCCTCACCATCTACACCGGCTACGATTACTTCCGCGCCGGCATCCATCACCTCATCAGGGAGGATGAAGGATGAAGCTGAAATATTTCGCCTGGGTGCGCGAGCGCGTCGGCAAGGCCGAGGAGACCATCGAGCCGCCGGGAAGCGTCCGCACCGTGGAGGAGCTGATCGTCTGGCTGTCCGGCCGTAGCGAAGCCTACGCCTATGCGTTCGAGAAGCCGAAGGTGATCCGTGCCGCGATCGACCATACCCACGTCAAGTCGGACGCCGCGATCGCCGGCGCCCGCGAGATCGCGTTCTTCCCGCCCATGACCGGTGGCTAGGTGCATGAGCGGCCCTGCCACCATCCGCATCCAGGAAGACGATTTCGACATCGCGCGCGAGATCGCGAGCCTGACCGAAAGCCGCACCGACATCGGCGCCGTCGTGAGCTTCTCCGGGATCTGCCGCGCCGACGAGGACAGCGCGAACATATCAGCGCTGACGCTCGAGCATTATCCGGGCATGGCCGAAGACGAGATCAAACGGCATGTCGACGAGGCCATTTCGCGCTGGCCGCTCAACGGCGTCACGATCATTCATCGCGTCGGGCGATTCATGCCCGGCCAGAACATCGTGCTGGTGCTGACTGCCTCGCAGCACCGCCGGGCAGCGTTCGAGGCGGCCGAGTTCCTGATGGATTATCTCAAGACCAGCGCGCCATTCTGGAAGAAGGAAGAGAGCGCCACCGGCACCGGCTGGGTCGAGGCCGAGGCCCGCGACGACGAGGCCGCCGCACGCTGGACCCGATCTTGATGGCAAAAGCTTTGAAAAAGACAGCGCGCAGCCGCGCCGCGCCAAAACGCGCCAAAGTAGGCCGTGGCGAGCTTCTCACGCTGCTCGATTTCGTCCGCTATGCGGTGAGCCGCTTCATCGAGGCCAAGCTTGCGTTCGCGCACGGCACGACGGATCCGGTCGCGGAGGCGGCCTTCCTGGTTTGCGAGGCCCTGCATCTGCATCCCGACCAGTTCGAGGCCTTCGCGCACGCCCGCGTCACGGCAGCGGAAGGCAAGCTCATCGTCGATCTCGTCCATAAGCGCGTCGCCACGCGCAAACCGGCCGCCTATCTCGTCAACAAGATCTACATGCGCGGGCTGCCCTTCTATGTCGACGAGCGTGTCATCGTTCCGCGCTCCTTCATTGGCGAGCTCCTGGAGTCGCATTTCGGCGGCGACGGCGAGGCGGGCTCGCTGATCGACGATCCCTCCGCCGTCGAGCGTGTGCTCGATCTCTGCACGGGATCGGGATGCCTCGCGATCCTCGCCGCGCATCATTTCCCGAACGCCGCGGTCGATGCCGTCGATGTCTCCAAGGGTGCGCTCGACGTGGCCGCACGCAATGTCAGGGAGCACGGGCTCGGCGAGCACATCACGCTCCATCGCGGCGATCTCTTTACCCCGCTCGGCGACAATAAATACGATCTGATCATCACCAATCCGCCTTACGTCGATGCCGAAGGCATGGCGGCGCTGCCGCCGGAATGCCGGGCCGAGCCGAAGCTCGCCTTCGACGGCGGCCCCGACGGCCTCGACGTGGTGCGCCGCATCCTGCGCGATGCGCCCGACCATCTCACGCCGGACGGCGGCCTGCTCTGCGAGATCGGCCGCGGCCGCGAGCTCGTCGAGGAGGCCTTTCCGGAACTGCCGCTGCTCTGGCTCGACACCGAGGAGTCCGAGGGCGAGGTGTTCTGGATCGCCGCCGCCGATCTCCGCTGATCGGTGACGACGGGCACGACTCCTCGGAACAAGTCAAATTCGGCCACGTTCATCCTCCGACGAATGTCTCGTTCTCGGAGGATGTCCGCATGCTCGCGCCATCGGGCGAATTGCTGCGCGCCGGCATGGCGCTCAAGCTCAACCATCTCAAACGCGCCACGCGGTCCTATGTGCGAGATCGCACCAACGAGGCCACCGGGCGCGCGACGTCGTATGCGGTTGCCGCCGGGCTATTCGCAGTCGCGGGACTGTTCGTGGTCGCGGCCTTCTTTGTCGGCCTGATCGCGCTGTACCGGTGGGTCGCGATCGCCTACGGACAATTTTGGGGCTTGGGAGCCGTCGGGGCGGTGCTGTTGGTGCTGGCCGCCGTCTGCGCCGGCATTGCCATGGCTCAGATGAAGCGTAAGACGAAGCCAATCGTGCCGCTCACCAGCCGGCTGCGCGTGGCTATCGCGACCCCGCGCATCCCGCGCGGAACCGTCAAGGACGCGGTCAAGGAGGTCGCGACAACCATTCCCCTCGTGCCGCTCGCGCCGGGCGAACGCGGCAATGGCAGCAAGTCCCGCTCCATCCGCACCAACCGGCCGGTGCAGCTTGGCCTGATGCTCGCAGCAATAGGCGTCCTGGGGCTCACCGCGGCGCGCCGAAGGCGGCACCGGCACGGATTGGACGCGTGATGCCCGCGCGGCGCTCCGAGCAACTCGACAGCTGGCTGCTGATGGCGGCCACTGCCGTGTTCGTGCTGAGCGCGGAACGGTATCTCAAGGACTCCGGCTCGATCCAGTCGGCGCCTCCGCAAGACCACCGCAACAATGAGGCGAATTCGCCGGAGACCAGCGCGGGGCGTGCGGCCGCGCAGCCCGGACGTGGCCGTCGTTCCAATAATCCGTTCGCAATTCCCTGGGCCGGCTGGAAGGATATTTTCTGGCGCACTTATCAGCGCGTCGATGAAGATCGCCTGCTCGCAACCGCGGGCGGCGTCGTCTTCTTCGGGTTGCTGGCGATCTTTCCGGCGATCACCGCGCTCGTCTCGTTCTACGGCCTGTTCGCCAATCCCTCGACGATTGCGGGCAACCTGCAGACCCTCGCGATGATGCTGCCCGAGGGGACGTTCCAGATCATCCAGGACCAGGTCGCCCGCGTGGTGTCCAAAGGCCATACGGCACTCGGGGCCACGTTCCTGTTCGGCCTGGTGTTTGCGATCTGGAGCGCCAATGCCGGCGTCAAATCCATCTTCGACGCGCTCAACGTGGCTTACGAGGAGCGTGAAAAGCGCAGCTTCATCCGCCTGAACCTGGTGTCGCTGGCCTTCACGGTCGGTGGCATCCTGGCGCTGCTGCTGATGGTCGGGACCGTGGTCGCCTTCCCGCTCGCGCTCGGTCATCTCGGCATGGCTCCCGAAAGCAAGCTGATCGTCGCTCTCGCACGCTGGCCGGTGCTGTTCGTCATTCTCCTCGTGGCGCTCGCGATCCTCTACCGCTTCGCGCCCAGCCGGGAAGCGCCGCGCTGGCAATGGCTGAGCCTCGGCGCGGTAACGGCCGCCATCCTCTGGATCGCCGGCTCGGCGCTACTATCCTTGTATCTGTCGAAATTCGCCAATTACAGCGCGACCTACGGCTCGCTCGGCGCGGCGATCGGCCTGATGATGTGGATGTGGATGTCGGCGATCGTGATCATGTTCGGGGCCGAGCTGAACTCGGAGATCGAACGGCAGACCCTGCGGGACACCACCACCGGGCGGCCGAAACCGCTCGGCAGTCGCCAAGCCGTCTCGGCCGACACGGTGGGGGCCAACGCGCCATTCTGACGGCTCGCGGTCAGGCCGAGCGCCGGCTCGACCGCGTCTGGGCCCTAATTCAGCGCTTGCTGATCACCACTTCCAGATATTCGCCATGCACGACCACCGTGCCGTCGTCAGCATGGTTGAACTCGCCGAGCAACGCCATGAGATCGCGGCGCAGTGCGGCCTGTGCCGTCTGGTCCAGTGCGGCGAAGGCTTTCAGCATCGGCCCGTAGTATGACTTGAAGACCTCCAGCCAGTGCTCCGGCGAGCGATAGCGGAACACGAACATGCGCGGCTCGGCGGCGATCTCCGACGCCTGAGCGCCGAACATCTCCTGAAGCCGGGCCAGGGTGCCCCACAGCGCCGGCGACTTCACGCCCGCCGGCGGCGGCAGGTGCTTGCCGATGGTCTTGAACAGCTGGCCGATGAAACCCTGCGGCGTCCAGTTGGCGAGGCCGATCTTGCCGCCGGACCTGCAGACCCGCGCAAGCTCGGACGCGGCCTTGTCCTGGTCCGGCGTGAACATCACGCCGAAGGTCGAGAGCACGACGTCGTAGCTCGCATCCGCGAACGGCAGTGCCTCGGCATCCGCTTCGCGGAATTCGACCGTCAAATGCTCCGCGGCGGCCCGCTCGCGCCCGCGTTTGAGCAGCGCCGGCACGTAGTCCGTGGAGGTGACATCGCACCAGCGCCGGGCCGCGGCCAGCGTCGCATTGCCGTTGCCGGCCGCAACGTCCAGCACCTTGCTGCCGGCGCGCAGATCGAGCACCTCGCAGAGCTGCTCGCCGACGATCTGCAAGGTGGTGCCGACCACCGCATAGTCGCCGGACGACCAAGCGCCCTGCTGACGGTGCTTGACGGCGGCAAGATCGGGGTGGGCGGCGGCTGGCGTGCTGAGCGCTGCGGATGTCGACATGGCAATCTCCTGTGGTTGAAGAACGCCGGGACGATAAGGCGCATGCGGCTCGCTGGCCTTGAGAGCGGCGCTATTTTACGTTCAGATCACCTTGATTTTCGGGCGTAAGCCGAGGCGCAGCGTGCCGTTTCAATTCGAGGATTTCGTGCTCGATCCCGAGCGCCGCGAATTGCGGCGGGCGGACACGCTCGTCGCGCTCGAGCCCCAGGTGTTCGATCTCCTGCTCCATCTGGTCCGCAACCGCGAGCGCGTGGTGACGCGGGACAATATGCTGGATGCGATCTGGAACGGCCGCGTCGTCTCGGAATCGACGCTGACCAGCCGGATCAACGCGGCACGGCGCGCGGTCGGCGACACGGGCGAGGAGCAGCGGCTGATCCGCACCGTCGCGCGGAAGGGCGTGCGCTTCGTCGGCACGATCACGGAGCTGTCCGGCGCCGCAAGGCCGACTGCGGCGGCGACGGCCGGATTGCCACTGCCGGATCGCCCCGCGATCGCCGTGCTGCCCTTCACCAACATGAGCGGCGAGGCCGAACAGGACTATTTCTCCGACGGGATCAGCGAGGACATCATCACCGCGCTGTCGAAACTGCGCTGGTTCTTCGTCATCGCGCGCAACTCGTCCTTCATCTACAAGGGTCGCACGGTTCATTTGCGTGAGGTCGCGGAACAGCTCGGCGTGCGCTATGTCGTCGAGGGCAGCGTCCGCAAGGACGGCGACCGCGTCCGCATCACGGCGCAGCTCAACGATGTCGCCACCGGCAGCCATCTCTGGGCCGAACGTTATGACCGCAAGCTCGCCGACGTCTTCGCGGTGCAGGACGAGATCACGGAAGCGATCGTCGCCGCGATCGAGCCGCAACTCTATGCGGCCGAGAATTTTCGCGCCCAGCGCAAGCCGCCCGACAGCATGGACGCCTGGGATCTGTTGATGCGCGCGCTCTCGCATTACTGGCGCGTGACGCGGCAGGACCATGTCGTGGCGCAAGCCCTGCTCGAAAAGGCCATCGCGCTCGATCCGAACTACGGCAAGGCGCTCGGGCTGCTCGGCACCAGCTACATGTTCGCGGCGCATATGGGCTGGATGGAGATGGCCAGCGCCATATCCGTCGCCGAACGGGCGGCGCGCGCCGCGATCCGCGCCGACGACGAGGATGCCTGGGCGCACAACGCGCTCGGCCACGTCAATCTGTTCGCGCGCCGTTTCGACGACTCGCTCGCCGAGTTCGAGACCGCGCTCCGGCTCAATCCGAACTTTGCTCTGGCGCAGGGCTATCATGGACTGGCGCTGGGCTATTGCGGCCGCTGGCGGGACGCCGACGAGGCCGCGCGCCGGGCGATCCGGCTCAGCCCACGCGACCCCTATGCCCCCGTCTATTTCGGCATCGCCGCCTATGCCCGCTTCCTCGGCAGCGATTACGAGGAGGCGATCCGGCTCGCGCAGGAGGCCTTGCGCCAGCGCAGTGACTTCGTCGGAGCGCACCGGGTGCTGACCGCGGCGGCCGCCATGGCGGGTCACGGCGAGGTCGCCAGCGTCGCCTTGAAGGAACTGCGCCGCGCCCAGCCGAACGTCTCGCTGGCCTGGATCACCGAGTTCATGCCGATCAGGCTCGCTCCCGACCGCGAGCACTACCTCGAAGGCTTTCGCCGCGCCGGCCTGAGTTGAGATCCGAACCGGCCGCTATCCCCTCGAATCAACAATGATGTTACGGTGATGCGGCTTGGGGCGAGCATGGGCGCGACGAGTTCGGACAATGACCCGTGTTTTCCCGGTGAGGCAGCCAGCTCTTGAGGCGTAACGCGCGGCATGATTCGCATCTCGACGATCTTCATCCCCATCTGCATGGTCCTGGTCGCGGCCTCGCTCGGGCTCGTGCTCTACTCGGTCGCCGGGATCAGCGGAACCGAATCCGCGATCGTGGCGCTGACCGCGCTGACCTTCCTGATCCTCTACAACGCGGTGTCGATGCGGCTGCGCGACCGCAGCGACGTGGGCGGCCAGATCGCCGATCTGTCGCGCGGCACCGCCGACCTCGCCCGCCAGGTGGCCGAGTTCGGCCGCCGGCTCGCGGCGGTCGAAGGCCGCGTCGCTTCGTCCAATTCGACCAACTCCGACCGCATCCAGTCGGTGGTCGGTGAGATCAACGAGCTCAGCGGGTTGGTCAGGCAGCTCGCCGCCACCGTGTCGGTCCATGAGGATCTGCTGGCGGATGGGACACCCTCTCCTGCCACTTCTCCTGCCCCGGCTGCGGCCGCAAAGCAGGAACCGAAGGGGCCGGTTGATCTGATCGCAATGCCCGAGGAACGCCCGGTTGCACCGCCCCCGCTCCCGGCGGCGCCGCGGCCCGCGCCCACACCGATGATCCAGGCCGCCGGCGCACGCAACCCGACCCAGATGCTGGCCACGCTGCGCAATGCCATTGACGAAAACCGCATCGACATCTTCCTCCAGCCGATGGTGACGCTGCCGCAGCGCAAGGTGCGGTTCTACGAGGCGGTGACGCGGGTGCGCGACGAGCGCGACCAGCTGATCGCCGCCGAGGAGTTCATCAGCGTCGCCGAAGCCTCCGGCCTGATCGGGCGCGTCGACAACATGGTGATGCTGCGCTGTGTGCAGGTGCTGCGCCGCCTGATGGTGCGCAACAAGGATGTCGGCGTGTTCTGCAACGTCGCGGCCTCCACGCTCGGCAACTCAACCACGTTCGCGCAATGCCTGGACTTCCTCGAAGCCAACCGGGCATTGGCGCCCTCGCTGGTGCTCGAGTTCAAGCAGTCGACCTTCCGCAATCTTGGTCCGGCCGAGACCGAGAACCTTGCCGCGCTCGCGCAGCGCGGCTTCCGCTTCTCGATGGACCACGTCACGGACCTGCGCATCGAGCCGCGCGAGCTCGCCGATCGCGGCGTGCGCTTCATCAAGGTGCCGGCCTCCCTCCTGCTCGATCCGAAGCAGGCATCGACCTCCGACATTCACCCGTCAGATCTGTCCGACCTGCTCGGTCGCTTCGGCATCGACCTGATCGCGGAGCGGATCGAAGGCGAGCGCGCCGTGGTCGATCTGCTCGACTTTGACGTCCGGTTCGGCCAGGGCTTTCTGTTCGCGCCGCCCCGGCCATTGCGGCCGGAGGGGGCATCTGCTACCGGCGGGACCTCGCCGACCCAGGCGCAGGACACTCAGGGACCCAATGGCTCCGGCACACCCTCGGGCGCGAGCTCTACCGCGTCTTCCCCACCGCGCATCACGGGCAACGCGGCGCTCGCGCGCCGCGTCTGATCGGCCGCGCGCATCATGACCGCGCTGCATTTCGCCGAAAGCCTGCGCGAGCTCGTGGGTAGCGTCGACGTCGTGCTCAGCGACATCTGGGGCGTGGTGCATAACGGCCTGGAATCCTTTCCAGAGGCCTGCGAGGCGCTGCACACCTATCGCAGCCGCGGCGGTACGGTGATCCTGATCACCAACGCGCCGCGCCCGGCCGACTCCGTGCAGCGGCAGTTGCGCAAGCTCGGCGTCGCCGACGAGACCTATGACGCGATCGTCTCCTCCGGTGACCTGACGCGGCTCTACGTCGCCGACCATCCTGGCCGGAAAATGTTCTGGCTCGGCCCGGAGCGCGACAACTCGATCTATCGTGGTCTCGACCCGGTGCTCGCACCGCTGGAAGAGGCCGACTACATCGTCTGCACCGGTCTCTATGACGACGAGACGGAGACGGCGGAAGACTATCGCGGCATGTTGCTGCAGGCGCGCGAGCGCAGACTGACGCTGGTCTGCGCCAATCCTGACATCGTGGTGGAGCGCGGGGACCGGCTGATCTATTGCGCCGGCGCGATCGCTGAGCTCTATCGCGAGCTCGGCGGCGACGTGATCTTCTACGGCAAGCCGCACCGGCCGATCTACGAGCGTGCGATGGCGCTCGCCGGCGAACGCCAGGGTCACGAGATCGACCGCCGACGCGTGCTGGCGATCGGCGATTCCGTCCGCACCGACTTGACCGGCGCGCGCGAATTCGGCATCGACTGCCTGTTCGTCACCCGCGGTATCCATTCCGAGGAGTTCGAGGGCCTCGACCAGCTTGACCCGGCATCGGTCATGGAATTGTTCGGCCATCCGCCGAAGGCGCTGATGCGCGAACTGAAGTGGTGACCTCTGTCGTTCCAGAGCAACGAGGCAGCAATGCAGAAGGCCCGGGACTCACGCCCCGGGCCTTGCAGATTGACCTAATGATTTGATCGCGCTTACGCGCTCGCCATGTCCGGGAAGACCGCCTCGATCTTGGTCTTCAGCGTCGCTGCGTTGAACGGCTTGACGATGTAATTGTTCACGCCGGCCTTCTTGGCCGCGATCACGTTCTCGGTCTTGGATTCCGCCGTGATCATGATGAAGGGCGTGGTGGCGAGGTTGGGATCCGCACGCACTTCGCGCAGCAGGTCGTACCCCGTCATCGGCTCCATGTTCCAGTCGGAGATCACGAGCCCGTACTTCTTGCCGCGCATCTTGTTCAGCGCTGCCGAACCGTCGCTGGCATCATCGATGTTCTCGAAGCCAAGCTGCTTCAGGAGATTCCTGATGATACGGATCATGGTGCTGTAATCGTCAACCACCAGAACCGACATCGACAAATCAACCGCCATCTCGACTCCCCCAACGCAAACCCAGGATTTATTACGAATGGACCTGCCGGGCCGTAGCCCGCGGTTCCACGCCTCAAGAACTAGCACCAAGGCGTTAAACAGCGCGTTAACTGGGGCGTTCCAGAAGAATTGAAATCGGGTTCAAGCGGTCGCATCCGCCCGCTTGACTTCATCGGGCGGGTCAAGCCACCGTCCCGGCCGGTCCCGCCGGTTCGAGAATTCCCCTGATGGTCCAGCATTTTACCGTTATCCGCGACATCACGCCGGTTTCCGCGATTCCCAGGGGCGCTGTCGTCGCCATGGGCAATTTCGACGGCGTCCATCTCGGCCACCGGGCGGTGATTGCGGCGGCCCTGGAGATGGGACGGGCCCAAGGCCGCCCGGCGCTGGCGTTGACCTTCGAGCCGCATCCGCGCCGGTTTTTCAGCCCGAACACCCCGCAATTCCGCCTCACGGACGAGCGGGCCAAGCTGCGCCTGCTGGCCGGCACCGGACTTGCCGGCGCCGTCGTCATGACCTTCGACAAGGCCCGTGCCGGGACCACCGCGCAAGATTTCATTCACCATGACCTGATCGGGCGCCTCGGCGTGAGCGGCATCGCGGTCGGCTACGACTTCCATTTCGGCAAAGGCCGGGTCGGCTCGCCGAGCCTCCTGGTCAACGAGGCCCCCCGGCTCGGCATCGAGGTCGACGTGCAGCCGCATATCGACTTCGACGAGCGGCCGGTTTCCTCCAGCGCCATCCGGATCGCGCTTGCGGAAGGCCAGCTCGAGGAAGCCACCACCATGCTCGGCGGCCCCTGGTTCATCACCGGCGAGGTGATCCACGGCGAGAAGCGCGGCCGCGATCTCGGCTATCCCACCGCCAACATCCGCCTCGATGCCAATTGCGGCCTAAAGCACGGCATCTATGCGGTGCGGGTCGGCCACGGCGCCGAGCGGCTGGATGGCGTGGCAAGCTTCGGCCGCCGCCCGACCTTTGACAATGGCGCACCGCTGCTGGAAATCTTCCTGTTCGACTTCAAAGGCGACCTCTACGGCCAGGCGCTCGACTGCGCCTTCATCGGCTTCATCCGCGAGGAGCTGAAATTCGACAGCCTGGAGGCCCTGATCCGCCAGATGGACGACGATTCCGCCCGCGCCCGCGCCATCCTGACCGCCGCGCCGGATGCGTTTCCGAGGCTCGGGACGGTCGATTGATCAATCGGACCGGGCAATGAGCCGCGGATCGAACGGCGCCTGGATCACCTCCGCGACCGTGATGCGCGCGACCTCCGGATGTGCAGGGTTCAGGAGAAAGTTGGCCCCCCGCTCGCTTATGGCAGAGGGCACCTGCAGGAGCGCACTCGTTGAGCGATCAAGCCATCGATCCCCGACCTCACGGCTGACCATCATCTGGGTCCGCCAATCCGGTGGCCATTCCGGCCCGGCGATCTCAACGACAATATCGTCGGGAATCGCGATACGCAGCAATTGGTAGGTCGGCGGGATGAGATCGCGGTCCATGTGGACCAGCATTTCCAGCAATGCGCTTGACGGATGATCGGCGAGATAGACGATCCGCCTCCCCTGCGAATGCCATCTGCCCCCAGCCCTCAGACCGCCGACTCCGGAAAGATCGACGTAGTTCGAAATTCGCCAGAGCTCCATCTGGCGGGCTCAGGCAAAGATTCCGTGATCGATCTGCTCAAGCATTTCGCGGACGACCGCGGTGCCAAGCTCGTCCCTCACCAGATCGAGTGGCCTTTGCCGCGAGAGAGAGGTATTTGGCCGGGTGAGCCAGGCTTCGGCTCTTTCCGCGTCACCGAACACGCGGGCCGCGAGCGTGCTGATATCGAGCATCCGGACCAGTGCCTCACGTTCCGAACCGCCCACCGCAGAGACCATCTCGAGCGAAAACGCTCGCAGACGCTGCTCGGCCTTGGAGAGCACCTCGTTATCGGCTCCTCCATGTCTCCGTAGCTCCTTCAGCTCTTCCAGAACCTCGGCAAGCGGCGCGGCATTCATGAAATTCTCTCCTTGCTTCAATAAATTAGCCTCTTTGTAGAAAACCGCAACTGCACCCGGCCGGTATCTCACCCTTTGCGCTTCCGCCGCCCGGCTGCTATGGAGAGCCCATGTTTGCGCGGCGCATCATAGGGATTAGCGGCCCGGCTTCCGCCTGAGCTTTCGGCTCGGCGCAAGACCGGGATTTGGTCGTTTCACCCGCGATTCCGCATCGCCATCTGTTTCCCGCGCCCTTCCGAGCCAGTCAGCCCCATGTCCGAAAAGCCGCAAAAGTCCCCAAAGTCTGACGCCAAAGACTATTCCAAAACCCTGTTCCTGCCGCAGACCGAATTCCCGATGCGCGCCGGCCTGCCGCAGCGCGAGCCCGAGATCCTCAAGCGCTGGTACGAGATCGGCCTGCACGAGAAGCTGCGCGAGAGCGCGAAGGGCCGCGGCAAGTTCGTGCTGCATGACGGGCCGCCCTACGCCAACGGCAACATCCACATCGGCACGGCGCTGAACAAGATCCTCAAGGATCTCGTCACCAAGAGCCAGCAGATGCTCGGCTTCGATTCCAACTACGTTCCGGGCTGGGATTGCCATGGCCTTCCGATCGAGTGGAAGGTCGAGGAGGAGCACTATCGCAAGAAAGGCAAGCAGAAGCCCGACTTCCGCGACAGCGCCGCGATGATCGATTTCCGCAAGGAATGCCGCGCCTATGCCACGCACTGGCTCAACGTGCAGCGCGAGGAGTTCAAGCGCCTCGGCGTGATCGGCGACTGGGACCATCCCTACGCCACCATGAACTATCCGGCCGAGGCGCAGATCGCGCGCGAGCTGATGAAGTTCGCCGCCAACGGCACGCTCTATCGTGGCTCCAAGCCGGTGATGTGGAGCGTGGTCGAGAAGACCGCGCTGGCCGAAGCCGAGGTCGAATACGAGGACTACACCTCCGATATGGTATGGGTGAAGTTTCCGGTCACGTCGCCTGCCCATGGCGCGCTCGCCTCCGCAAGCGTCGTGATCTGGACCACCACGCCCTGGACGCTGCCCGGCAACCGCGCCATCTCGTTCTCGCCCAAGATCGGCTACGGCCTCTATAAGGTGACAGATGCGCCGGCCGACAATTGGGCCAAGACAGGCGATCTCCTGATCCTCGCCGATGCGCTCGCCGCAGAGGTTTTCCAGCAGGCGCGCGTAACGGCGTTCGAGAAAGTTCGCGACATCCCCGGCGACACCATGGACGCGATCGAATGCGCCCATCCCCTCGAGGGCCTGGATGGAGGCTACGAGTTCGTCGTGCCGCTCCTGCCAGGCGACCACGTCACCGACGACACCGGCACCGGCTTCGTGCACACTGCGCCCGGCCATGGCCGCGAGGACTTCGACGTCTGGACGGCGCATGCGCGCGAGCTCGATGCGCGCGGCATCAACACGGCCATCCCCTACACGGTCGACGAGAATGGCGCCTATACCGATCATGCGCCTGGCTTCGTCGGCAAGCGCGTCATCAACGACAAGGGCGAGAAGGGCGAAGCCAACGAGGCCGTGATCAAGGCGCTCGTCGAAAGAGGCATGCTGCTCGCGCGCGGCCGGCTCAAGCATCAATACCCGCACTCCTGGCGCTCCAAGAAGCCCGTGATCTTCCGCAATACGCCGCAATGGTTCATCGCGATGGACAAACCCATTGTGGACGCCCCGGGCAAGCCCAGGACTATGGATATCGCAGCCAACCGCGAGGCGAAGAGCGGCGACACGCTGCGCGCCCGCGCGCTGCACGCCATCTCGGTGACGCAATGGGTGCCGCCATCCGGCGAGAACCGCATCAACGGCATGATCGAATCGCGCCCCGACTGGGTGATCTCGCGCCAGCGCGCCTGGGGCGTGCCGATCGCGGTCTTCGTACGCGAGAAGGGCGACGGCTCGGCCGAAATCCTCCAGGACGAAGCCGTCAACACCCGCATCGGCGATGCCTTCGCGAAAGAAGGCGCCGACGCCTGGTACGCGCTGGGCGCACGCGAGCGCTTCCTCGGTTCGCGTGCCAACGAGGACTGGCAGAAGGTCGACGACATCCTCGACGTCTGGTTCGATTCCGGCTCGACGCACGCCTTCGTGCTCGAAGATCCCGTTCAATTCCCGGGCCTCGCCGGCATCAAGCGCAAGGTCGATGGCGGCACCGATACCGTGATGTACCTCGAAGGCTCGGACCAGCATCGCGGCTGGTTCCACTCTTCGCTGCTGGAGAGCTGCGGCACACGCGGACGTGCGCCCTACGACGTCGTGCTGACCCACGGCTTCACCCAGGCCGAGGACGGCCGCAAGATGTCGAAGTCGCTCGGCAACACCATCGAGCCGCAGTCCGTCATCAAGGAATCCGGCGCCGATATTCTGAGGCTCTGGGTCGCGTCCTGCGACTACACCGACGACCAGCGCATCGGCCCCGAGATCCTGAAGAACACGGTCGAGACCTATCGCAAGCTGCGAAACACCGTGCGCTGGATGCTCGGCACGTTGCATCACTACAAGCCGACCGAGGCGGTCGCGCCCGCCGAGATGCCCGAGCTCGAGCGGCTGATGCTGCACGAGCTCGCGGTCCGCGCCGAAATCATCCGCAAGGCGTACGAGACGTTCGACTTCAAGAGCGTCGTGGCGACCCTGTCGGCATTCCTGAACAGCGAGCTGTCGGCGTTCTATTTCGACATCCGCAAGGACACGCTGTATTGCGATCCGCCATCGTCGCTCACGCGCAAAGCGGCGCTGACCACGATCGACCTGCTCTGCAACGCGATCCTGAAATGGCTGGCCCCGTTCCTGAGCTTCACCGCGGAGGAGGCTTGGCGGATGTATCGGCCTGATGCCGAGCCCTCGGTGCATCTGACGCAGTTTCCGCAGGATCTCGAAAAGCTCCGCGACGACAAGCTCGCGGCAAAATGGGAGACCATTCGCGACGTTCGCCGCGTCGTCACCGGAGCTCTCGAGCTCGAGCGCGCCGCCAAGAACATTGGTTCGTCGCTCGAAGCCTCGCCGGTGATCTATATCGCCGATCGCGATGTGCTGGCGACGCTGTTCGACATCGATCTGGCCGAGGTCTGCATCACCTCGAACTACGAGGTGCGCGAGGGCGAGGCGCCCGCGAATGCATTCCGTCTTGATGCCGTGCCGGGTGTCGCGGTCGTGGTCGAGAAGGCGGTCGGCACCAAGTGCGCGCGCTCCTGGAGGATTTCGCCGACGGTCGGCGAGGACCCCGAATACCCGGACGTCACCCCGCGCGACGCCAGGGCGCTGCGCGAATGGAAGGCGCTGGGGCTGGGGACCTGAGTCGCAGCATGCCCCCCCTCCGCGCCGGCATTATCTCGGCCGTCGTCACGGTCGCCCTCGACCAGGCCTCAAAGCTCTGGTTGCTGAACGTGCTCGATATCGCCCGTCATGGCGCGGTGCGGGTGACGCCGTTCTTCGACCTCGTGCTGGCCTGGAACATCGGGATCAGCTTCGGCTGGCTCCAGAACGACAGCCAGGCGGCACAGCTCGCGTTGATGGCGGTGAAGGCCTTGGCAGTGGTCGCGCTGGCGATCTGGATGGCCCGCTCGCAGACCCGGCTCGCAACGATCGCACTGGGGCTGATCATCGGCGGCGCCATCGGCAATGGCATCGACCGCCTGGCCTATGGCGCGGTGGTCGACTTCGCCCTGTTTCATATCGAGATCGGCGGAAATACCTTCAATTGGTACGTCTTCAACCTGGCGGACGCGGCCATCGTTGCCGGGGTGGCGGCGCTGTTGTATGACTCCTTCCTGGGGGTACCCGCCGCAAAAGCGCCCTGATCCCGTCCGATACGGGCCGGAGGTGGAATTATGCTTTGCGAGACGTCCGTCGTTCAGCGCTGCCCAACTCGGTTTCACGGGTGGCCTGTGAAACATAATGAAGGGCGGCAACGGTTCTGAGTGCAAGCACTTCAGACGGAGTCGCCGCGCCAGTCGCGGGTCCAGCCGCCGGCGGGATATCAGACGCCATCGCCGAACTATCTTATGGAACTGGCCTGGACAGTCGCGAAGGACGTTTGCGGCATCATGTCCGGCAAGGAGGAGGAGCAATAAGCTTCTCACGCTCAGGCGATCGGACGGCTGACCTGCCGCAATTGTCCGGTGTAGGTCGGAGGCGGCAGATGAACTATTCTTAAGTTCAACTTGATCGCGTTCTCTGCTTCGTGACCCGAAGCTTACGGCGGCCCAGAGTAGCATGCCGCGCTTTCACGCCGGACATCTGGGTCCGGATTTCACAAGGATCATGATGTCCTCTTACCGATCGGCTGCCTGCCTTCTTGCCGCGCTGCTTTCGACGAGTATTCTCGCCGCCGGCGCCGCTCTCGCCCAGACCACGGTGACTTCGGCTCCGCCCGCCAGCTTTACGCTCAGCAACGGCCTTCAGGTCGTGGTGATCCCGGACCATCGCACGCCCGTAGTTACTGAGATGATCTGGTACAAGGTCGGCTCGGCCGACGAGACGCCGGGCAAGTCCGGCCTCGCACACTTCCTTGAACATCTGATGTTCAAGGGCACCGAGAAGCATCCGGTCGGCGAATTCTCCCAGACCGTGCTCCGCGTCGGCGGCAACGAGAACGCCTCGACATCGGTCGACTACACCAATTACTATCAGCGCGTGCCGCGCGAGCAATTGCCGAAGATGATGGAGTTCGAGGCCGACCGCATGACCGGCCTCATCCTCAAGGACGAGAACGTGCTGCCCGAACGCGACGTCGTGCTCGAAGAGTACAACATGCGTGTCGCCAACAGCCCAGACGCGCGCCTCAACGAACAGATCATGGCTGCGCTCTATCTTAATCATCCCTATGGCCGACCGGTGATCGGCTGGCACCAGGAGATCGAGAAGCTCAATCGCGAGGACGCGCTCGCCTTCTACCGCCGCTTCTACGCGCCGAACAACGCCATCCTGGTGATCGCCGGCGACGTCGAGGCCGCCGACGTGCGCCCGCTGGTCGACCGCAATTTCGGTCCGATCCCGTCCCAGCCCGCGATCCCCGCACAGCGCATCCGCCCGCAGGAGCCGGAGCCGGCCGCGCCGCGCACCGTCACCCTGTCCGACCCGCGCGTCGAGCAGCCCGGCCTGCGGCGCTATTACCTGGTGCCCTCGGCGACGACTGCGGCAGCCGGTGAAAGCGCAGCCCTCGACGTGCTCGCGCAATTGATGGGCAGCGGCAACAATTCCTACCTTTACCGCGCCCTCGTCGTCGACAAGCCGCTCGCGGTCTCCGCCAACGCCAGCTATTCGAGCACCTCGCTCGATCCAACCCAGTTTGCGGTCTCGGCCTCGCCGAGAGCCGGCGTCAGCTTCGCGGAAGTCGAGCAGGTCATCGACGGCGTCATCGCCGACATCGTGCAGAACCCGATCCGCGCCGAGGATCTCGAGCGGGTCAAGACACAGCTCATCGCGGAGGCGATCTACGCCCAGGATAACCAGGCAGTGCTGGCGCGCTGGTATGGCGGCGCACTGTCCACGGGCCTCTCGATCGAGGACATCCGAAGCTGGCCGGAGCGCATCCGCGCCGTCACCGGCGAACAGGTCCGCGCCGCGGCGCAAAAATGGCTTGAGAAGAAGCGCTCGGTCACCGGCTATCTGATCAAGGACACCACACCTGCCAAGCGCGAGGAGAAGCGTTCGTGAACCATTCCTTCGGTCCCGCAGGACTCTTCCTACCCAAAAGTCGCTTCGCGCTGTCCTTCGTCATCGGTGCAGCGCTCGCATTGGCAGCGGTCTCGCCGTCGCAGGCCGCCGCAAAGATCCAACACCTGGTCTCGCCCGGCGGCATCGAGGCCTGGTTCGTGCAGGACGCTACCGTGCCATTGATCGCTATGGAATATTCCTTTGCCGGCGGCTCCACCCAGGACCCCAAGGATAAGTCCGGCGTCGCCAATCTCGTCGGCGACCTCCTCGACGAAGGCTCCGGCGATCTCGATTCCAAGACGTTCCATGAGCGGCTCGACCGCCGCGCCATCGAGCTCTCCTTCAGCGCCACCCGCGACACCTTCCGCGGCAGCCTGCGCATGCTGCGCGACAACAAGGACGAGGCTTTCGACCTGTTGCGCTCGGCATTGACCTCGCCGCATTTCGAGACGGCCGATGTCGAGCGCATCCGTTCGCAGGTCATCTCGGGCCTGCGCCGCGAGACCACCAATCCGACCTCGCTCGCAAGCCGCAAATTCCTGGAGATGGCGTTCGGCGATCACCCTTACGGGCGGCAGACCACAGGCACGCTGGAGAGCGTGCCGACTATCACGGTCGCCGACATGAAGGATTATGTCGGCCGCGTGCTTGCCAAGGATACCTTGAAGATCGCGGTGGTCGGCGACGTCGATGCGGACACGCTCGGCAAGCTGCTCGACCACACGTTTGGCAGCTTGCCTGCCAAAGCCACTCTCACGGCGGTCCCCGACATTGAGGCTGCAAAGCCGCCGGAACGCGCCTTCGTACCGCTCGACGTGCCGCAAACCGTGATCACCTTCGGCGGCCCCGGCGTGAAGCGCAGCGATCCGAACTTCATGGCGGCCTATGTCGTCAACCATATCCTCGGTGGCGGCGGATTGTCCTCGCGGCTCTATCGTGAAGTCCGCGAGAAGCGCGGCCTCGCCTATTCGGTGTTCGAATCGCTGCTCTGGATGGAGCACTCGGCGGTCTTCATTGGTAACACCGGCACACGTGCCGATCGCGCCGGCGACACCATGGATGCGATCGAAAAGGAAGTGCGCCGGATCGCCGACGAGGGCCCGACACAAAACGAGCTCGACGAGGCCAAGTCCTACCTCAAGGGTTCGCAGATGCTGGCGCTCGACACCTCTTCCAAGCTCGCGCAGGCGCTGCTGCAATATCAGCAGGACAAGCTGCCGATCGACTATATCGAGAAGCGCAACGGCATCGTCGACGCGGTGACGCTGGACGACGCCAAGGCCGCCGCCAAGCGGCTCTGGGGCCAGGGACTCCTGACCGTGATCGTCGGCCGCGCGCCGCAAGCCGCCGCACAACCGGCGGCAGCGACGCCCAAATCGAACTAGACGTTGAACTGATTTCTTTAAGCACCTGAATGGCCGGGTTCGCCCGGCCATTTGCGTTCGATGAGACGCGCCATTGCCGAACGGGGGCGTCCGGGATATGTCCGGGCATCACGAATGGTGCCATCATGCTGCGGATATCCCGCGATCTCGTCATTGACGAGGACGATATCGAGATCGGCTTTGTTCGCGCTTCTGGCCCCGGGGGCCAGAACGTCAACAAGGTCGCGACCGCGGCGCAGTTGCGCTTCGACACGAGCAAGCTGACCTTGCCGGAGGATGCCAGCTTGCGCCTTGCCCGTCTCGCCGGCCAGCGCATGACCAAGGACGGCGTCATCGTGATCCAGGCGCAGCGATTCCGCACCCAGGAGCGCAACCGGCAGGACGCCATCGACCGCCTCCTCGAGATCCTGCGTGAGGCCATGGTGCGGCCGAAACCGCGGCGGGCGACAAAGCCGACCTTTGGCTCCAAGCAGCGCCGGCTCGAGGGCAAGAAGCGCCGTAGCGACATCAAGGCCGGACGCGGCGGCGGGCGTGGTTTCGATGACTGAGAGTGTCTCTTCCACGGCGTGGTCTGCCATGTGGGTAGTTCGGACTTGCCTCATGCAATTGCCGCCTCAAGCGACTAAATTGGCCGCCTCGACGCAGCCTTGAGTCTCTCCATGCCCGTCCGCCAGCTTCCAGAGCAGGTCGTCAACCGCATCGCCGCCGGCGAGGTGGTCGAACGTCCCGCGAGCGTGGTCAAGGAACTGGTCGAGAACGCGATCGATGCCGGCGCGAGCCGGATCGACGTCTTCACGGATGGCGGCGGGCGTCGCCGGATCGGCATCACCGATGACGGCGGCGGCATGACCGCGAACGACCTTGCGCTCGCGGTCGAGCGCCACGCCACCTCCAAGCTCGACGATGAGGATTTGCTCCAGATTCGTACGCTCGGGTTCCGCGGCGAGGCGCTGCCCTCGATCGGCTCGGTCGCGCGGCTGTCGATCACCACGCGGCACGCGAGCGAGCCGCACGCCTGGGCGTTGTCGGTCGAAGGCGGCGACAAGTCCGAGATCATGCCGGCGGCGCTGGCGCATGGCACGCGCGTCGAGGTCAACGACCTCTTCTACGCCACACCGGCGCGGCTGAAATTCCTCAAGACCGACCGGACAGAGGCCGAGGCGATCCGCGAGGTGGTGCGGCGCCTCGCCATGGCGCGGCCCGACATCGCCTTCACACTGGCTGGCGAGGAGCGCGCGCCGGTGACCTGGGCCGCAGCGCTGCCCGGCGCCGCCGGACGCCTGACGCGGCTTGGCGATATCCTCGGCGCGGACTTCCGCAGCCATGCCATCGAGATCCATGCCGAGCGCGATGCCGTCGTCATCGCCGGCTATGCCGCCGCACCGGCGCTGACCAAGGCCAATGCGCTCGGGCAATATCTCTTCGTGAACGGCCGCCCGGTGCGCGACAAGCTGATCCTCGGCGCAGTGCGCGCGGCCTATTCCGATTATCTGCCACGCGACCGCCATCCGGTGGTGGCGCTGTTCGTCACGCTTGACCCGCGCGAGGTCGACGCCAACGTGCATCCCGCCAAGACCGAGGTGCGCTTCCGCAATGCGGGCCTGGTGCGCGCGCTGATCGTGCACGGATTGAAGGAAGGGCTCGCGCGCGAGGGACGGCGCACCGCGGCCAATGGCGGCGAAAGCGCATTGTCCTCGTTCCGGCCTGCCTTCACCCCGCGTCCCGCAAGCTGGGACTGGCGGCAATCGCCATCCGCTCCGGTCGGGCCATTGCCATCGTTCGAAGGGTCTACAGCACCCGCCTTCGCGGAGCGGGCGCAAGCCGCGTTCGATGTCGGCGCGCCGAGCGCGGATGTGCGGATCGAGACACAGCCTGTCAGCGATCTGGTCGATCGCCCACTCGGTGCGGCGCGCACGCAGCTCCATGAGACCTACATTGTCTCGCAAACCCGCGATGGCCTCATCATCGTCGATCAGCATGCCGCGCATGAACGCATCGTCTATGAGCGGCTGAAGGCCTCGCTGGCCGCAAACGGTGTGCAGCGGCAGATCTTGTTGATCCCCGAGATCGTCGAGATGGACGAGGCCACAGTGGAGCGGCTGCTTGAACGCACCGAGGAGCTGGGATCGTTCGGTCTTGCGATCGAATCCTTCGGTCCCGGCGCGGTGGCGGTGCGCGAGACGCCGTCGCTGCTCGGCAAGACCAATGCGGGCGGCCTGCTCCGCGATCTTTCCGAGCACATGGCCGAATGGGACGAGGCGCTGCCGCTGGAGCGCCGCCTGATGCACGTCGCCGCCACCATGGCCTGCCATGGCTCCGTGCGCGCCGGCCGCAGACTGCGGCCGGAGGAGATGAACGCGCTGCTCCGCGAGATGGAGGAGACGCCGAACTCCGGCCAGTGCAATCACGGCCGCCCGACTTATGTCGAGCTGAAGCTCGCGGATGTGGAGAAGCTGTTCGGGCGCAGGTGATCTTCGTATTGCCGTAGGGTGGGCAAAGGCGCAACGCGCCGTGCCCGCCGTCTCTCCGCGATCCGACAAAAGCGGTGGGCACGCTTCGCTTTGCCCACCCTTGTATTAGCGCGCCGGATTATAATGGCCTCGTTCCGTGAGGAATGGCCCAGCCCGGGCGGCCGC
>NZ_JBVVOZ010000018.1:0-131413 GCF_055807395.1 Bradyrhizobium sp. Kon10
TCGGGGTTGGAGGCAACGACCACGTCGGCTAACGGATTGGTCTCGCGAATGATGCGCTCGACCTCATCGCCGGTGCCGACCGGCACGGTCGACTTGGTCACCACGACGGTGAAGCCGGTGAGCGACTGCGCGATCTCTTTCGCGGCGGCGTAGACATAGGAGAGATCGGCGTGACCGTCGCCGCGACGCGACGGCGTGCCGACCGCGATGAAGACCGCATCGGCGTCCGCGACCGGCTTGGACAGGTCGGTGGTAAAGCCGAGCCGCTTGGCCTTGACGTTGGTCGCGACCAGTTCGTCCAGCCCGGGCTCGTAGATCGGGATCTCGCCGCGATGAAGTGCCGCGATCTTCTTCTCGTCCTTGTCGACGCAGGTGACGTCGTGACCGAAATCCGCAAAGCAGGCGCCGGACACCAGTCCCACATAGCCCGTGCCGATCATCGCGATGCGCATTGAATAAGCCCTGTCTATCCTGGTTAACGAAACCCCAATTCGGGGCGGTTTAGCATTTTCCTGCTGGGAAGGAACAGCCCGCATCCGCAAACCGGCACGTGATTTGTACCAGTAAAGAAGTCGGAAACCACAAGGCCCCACACTGCCACGATCCCGGACAGCACCGGACGGAACACGCGTCGAACAGGGACAACATGACACCAATCGGCACAATCGGCGCGAGCGGAGGCTTTAAGGCCCCGGCGACCACGCGTGTCGACTGGGTCGACTATGCCAAAGGCATCTGCATCGTCATGGTCGTGATGATGCATTCGGTGCTGGGCGTCGAGCTCGCGGCCGGCGAGACCGGTTTCATGCATGTCGTCGTGGCCTTCGCCAAGCCGTTCCGGATACCGGACTTCTTCCTGATTTCGGGCCTTTTCCTGCCACTGGTGATCGACCGCGATTGGCGAACCTATCTCGACCGCAAGGTGGTGCATTTCGCCTATTTTTATGTCGTCTGGGTGACAATCCAGTTCGGCTTCAAGGCGCCTGCGTTCGCGGCGGAGACGAGTTGGCGCGACGCGGGCCTGCTGTATCTCGGATCCTTCATCGAGCCGTTCGGCACGCTCTGGTTCATCTACCTGCTGCCGATCTTCTTCGTCGTCACAAAATCGACACGGCGATTTCCCCCGCTCGCGATCTGGATGGTCGCGGCAGCGCTGGAAACGGCACGCATCGCGACCGGCTGGACTGCGATCGACGAGTTCTGCGCGCGCTTCGTCTATTTCTATTCCGGCTATCTGTTCGCGCCTTACGTGTTCGCGCTGTCGGATCGTGCGCGCAAACATCCTGCGCTCGCGCTGGCAGCGCTGGCGGCATGGGCACTGATCAATGCGGGCATGGTCGCGCTCGGCGCAAGCGAATGGAAGATCGTCTCGCTCGTGCTCGGCTTTACCGGCGCCTGCGCCATCATCGTCATGGGCACACTGCTCGCGCGCGCCCATTGGCTGAAGCTCCTGCGCTTCTGCGGCGAGCATTCGATCGTGATCTATCTCGGCTTTTTCCTGCCGATGGCGGCAACGCGCACGCTGCTGCTGCGCACCGGCGTCATTCCCGAAATCGGCACGATGTCGCTGATCGTCACCGTCGCCGGCGTGCTCGGATCGCTGGCGATCTGGCAGGCCGCGCTGCGCCTCCACGCCAACTTCCTGTTCGAGCGGCCGGATGCATTCTGGATCGCGCCGAAGAAGGCCGGGGCTCGGTTGCAGGCGGCGGAGTAGCCCGCCCTCTCGCTGTCGTCGCACGGCTTGACCGGGCGACCCAGTACGCCGAGACGTCAGTAATTCAGCCGAGAAGCCGCGGCGTACTGGATTCCCCGCCTTCGCGGGGAATGACAGTGGGGATAGCGGCTCCAGCAAGCCAAAAATCCCCTTCCCAAGGCTGTCAAAACCCGCAGAAATTCATACATTGCCGCCATGCCCAAAACCTCCCCGAAGACCACCGCCAAAGCTGAGACCCAGGTTGCTGCGCCCAAGCCGCCAGCCGATAGCAAATACGCTGCTGCCAAACCCGTCGCCGCGAAGGCGGCTGGGAAGGGCGACCATGTCTTCCTGGTCGACGGTTCCTCCTACATCTTCCGCGCCTATCACGCGCTGCCGCCGCTGAACCGCAAGTCCGACGGGCTGCAGGTCAATGCCGTACTCGGCTTCTGCAACATGCTGTGGAAGCTGCTGCGCGAGATGCCCGAGGACGACCGGCCGACGCATCTGGCGATCATCTTCGACAAGTCGGAGATCACCTTCCGCAACAAGATCTATCCGGAATACAAGGCGCACCGGCCGCCGGCCCCGGACGATCTGATCCCGCAATTCGCATTGATCCGCGAAGCGGTGCGCGCCTTCGACCTGCCCTGCCTGGAACAGGTGGGCTTCGAGGCCGACGATTTGATCGCCACCTATGTGCGGCAGGCCTGCGAGCGCGGCGCGACCGCCACCATCGTGTCGTCCGACAAGGACCTGATGCAACTCGTCACCGATTGCGTCACCATGTACGACACCATGAAGGATCGCCGCATCGGCATAGCGGAGGTGATCGAAAAATTCGGCGTGCCGCCGGAGAAGGTGGTGGAGGTGCAGGCGCTGGCCGGCGATTCCACCGACAACGTACCTGGCGTGCCCGGCATCGGCATCAAGACCGCCGCACAACTGATCACCGAATATGGCGACCTCGACCAGCTGCTGTTCCGCGCCACCGAGATCAAGCAACCGAAGCGGCGCGAAGCGCTGATCGAGCACGCGGAGAAGGCGCGCATCTCGCGGCAGCTCGTGCTGCTCGACGACAAGGTCGAACTGGAGGTGCCGCTGGACGATCTCGCGGTTCACGAGCCCGACGCCCGCAAGCTGGTCGCCTTCCTGAAGGCGATGGAATTCACCACGCTGACGCGTCGCGTCGCCGATTATTCGCAGATCGACCCGGCCAATGTGGATGCCGATCCCGGCTATGCGAGCGGCGCCAGCGTGTTCTCGCCGCTGCCGCCCTCCGACGTCGTCCCGACGCCGGGAACCGGCGCCCCGGTGCAAGCCCGGCCGGGCGAGCGCAACATATCGGCGAGCAAGGAGGACAAGGCCGCGAGCCCCAAGGGCGCGCCGATCTCGCTCGCCGCGGCGCGCGAAGAGGCGCTGCGCAAGCTTCCGGTCGACCGGAGCAAATACCAGGCGATCAAGACCCTCAAGGAGCTCAACGCCTTTGTCGCGCGCATCCATGATGCCGGCCATGTCGCGGTCGAGATCCGGGCGAACTCGATCGATCCGATGCAGGCCGACCTCTGCGGCATCGCGCTGGCGCTGGCGCCGAACGATGCCTGCTATGTGCCGCTGGCGCACAAGCAGTCCGGCGGCGGTGCGGGCCTATTCGATGCCGGCCTCGCGCCCGACCAGGTCAGGCATGCCGATGCGATCGAGGCGCTGCGGCCGGTGCTGGAATCGGCCGGCATCCTCAAGATCGGCTACGACGTCAAATTCACCGCCGTCATGCTGGCGCAGCACGGCATCACGCTGCGCAACACCGACGATGCGCAATTGATCTCCTACGTGCTCGACGCCGGTCGCGGCTCGCACGCGATCGAATCGCTCGCAGAGCGGTGGTTCGGCCACGCCATGCTGAAGGAGAGCGAGCTGCTCGGCAGCGGCAAGGGCAAGATCAGCTTCGACCAGGTCCCGATCGAAAAGGCCACGCCGCTGTCGGCCGAAGGCGCCGACGTGACCTTGCGCGTCTGGCGCGTGTTGAAGCCGCGCCTCGTCGCCGAGCACATGACCACCGTCTACGAGACGCTCGAGCGACCGCTGGTCTCGGTGCTCGCGCGCATGGAACGGCGCGGCATCTCGATCGACCGCCAGGTGCTGTCACGTCTCTCCGGCGATTTCGCCCAGACCGCGGCCCGCGTCGAGGCCGAGATCCAGGAAATCGCAGGCGAGCCGGTCAATGTCGGCAGCCCCAAGCAGATCGGCGACATCCTGTTCGGCAAGATGGGGCTCTCCGGCGGCACCAAGACCAAGACCGGCGCGTGGTCGACCACCGCGCAAGTGCTCGACGAACTCGCCGAGCAGGGCCACGACTTCCCGAAGAAAATTCTGGAATGGCGGCAGGTCTCGAAGCTGAAATCGACCTACACCGACGCGCTGCCGACCTACGTCCATCCGCAGACCCATCGCGTACACACGACCTACGCGCTGGCCGCGACCACGACCGGCCGGCTGTCGTCGAACGAGCCGAACTTGCAGAACATTCCGGTTCGCACCGAGGATGGCCGGAAGATCCGCCGCGCCTTCATCGCAACGCCCGGGCACAAGCTCGTCTCCGCCGACTATTCGCAGATCGAGCTGCGGCTGCTTGCCGAGATCGCCGACATTCCCGTGCTGAAGCAGGCCTTCAAGGACGGGCTCGACATTCACGCCATGACCGCGTCGGAAATGTTCGGGGTGCCGATCAAGGGCATGCCGAGCGAGATCCGCCGCCGTGCGAAAGCGATCAATTTCGGCATCATCTACGGCATCTCGGCGTTCGGCCTCGCCAATCAGCTCGGCATCGCGCGCGAAGAGGCCTCGGCCTACATCAAGAAATACTTCGAGCGCTTCCCCGGCATCCGCGCCTACATGGACGAGACCCGCGATTTCTGCCGCAACCACGGCTATGTCACCACGCTGTTCGGCCGCAAGTGCCACTATCCCGACATCAAGGCCTCGAATGCCTCGGTGCGCGCCTTCAACGAACGCGCCGCGATCAACGCACGGCTTCAGGGCACCGCGGCCGACATCATCCGCCGCGCCATGACGCGGGTGGAGGACGCACTCGCCGAGAAAAAGCTCTCGGCGCAGATGCTGCTCCAGGTGCATGACGAATTGATCTTCGAGGTGCCCGACGCGGAGGTCGCCGCGACGCTTCCGGTCGTCCAGCACGTCATGCAGGACGCGCCGTTCCCCGCCGTACTGCTCTCCGTGCCGCTGCATGTCGACGCGCGCGCGGCGAATAATTGGGACGAGGCGCATTGACGGCAATCGCTATGAAGATCGCCGCCATCTCCGGCAGCCTGCGCGCGGGTTCGAGCAATTCCGCGGTGTTGCGCGCAGCGGCGCGGCTCGCGCCTGCTGGTGTGGAGGTGGTCCTGTTCGAGGGAATTGCGGACCTGCCTTTCTTCAATCCAGACCTGGACGGCGATGACGGGCCTGCGCCGGTCCGCGCGATGCGCAAGCTGATCGGGAGCGCCGACGGGCTCCTGATCTCGAGTCCCGAATATGCCCGCGGCATCGCGGGCGTGCTCAAGAACGCGCTCGACTGGCTTGTCGGCAGCAAAGAATTTCCCGACAAGCCGGTTGCCTTGATCAATACGTCACCGCGCGCGACGCACGCGTTGGCCGCCCTGACGCTGACGCTGGAGACGATGTCCGCCCGGCTGGCCACAGAGGCCTGCGTGACGCTACCGCTACTTGGCGGCGCCTGGGACGAACACAGCATCGCCGCCGATCCTTCACTGGCAGAACCGTTACGATTGGCGATGGAGCGTCTAGCGGCGTTCATCGCTACCGCGCAGGCCGAGCCGTAGGACCATACTGAATTGTCCTCCGAGCAATTGCATGATGGCAGCGCCACGAAGCGCAGATTAGAATCGTGCCATCTCCCGCACCGGTTCACCCATGCCGCACACCTCCGCCCTGCTCGGCTTCGCTCTCGTTTCCTTCGGCCTGGTGCTGACACCCGGACCGAACATGATCTATCTGATCTCGCGCTCGATCACGCAGGGGCCAACGGCGGGCATCGTCTCGCTCGGCGGCGTGGCGCTCGGCTTCATGTTTTACATGCTGGCGACGGCGTTCGGCATCACGGCGCTGCTGCTCGCCGTTCCCTTTGCCTATGACGCGCTTCGCTTTGCGGGTGCCGGTTATCTGCTGTGGCTGGCCTGGCAGGCGATGAAGCCGGGCGGGCGCTCACCGTTCCAGGTCAAGCAGCTCGCGATCGACAGCCCACAGAAACTGTTCGCGATGGGATTCGTCACCAATCTGCTCAACCCGAAGATCGCGATGCTCTATCTGGCACTGCTGCCGCAATTCATCGATCCCGCCGCCGGCAGCGTGCTGGCGCAGTCGATCGTGCTCGGCGCGATCCAGATTGCGATCAGCGTAAGCGTCAACGCTGTGATCGCGCTCGCGGCAGGTTCGATTGCGTTGTTCTTGAAGAGCCGGCCGAGCTGGATGCTGGTGCAACGCTGGCTGATGGGCACGGTGCTGGCCGGCCTCGCGGTGCGGATGGCGGTCGAGGCGCGGAAGGTGTGATGGTTTTTTCACCTCTCCCCGCCCCCTCACCCCGACCCTCTCAGCGCGAGCGAAGCTCGTCGCGGCCCCGTAAGAACGGGGAGAGGGAGAAGACCCGCCTCAATCCAGCTTCGCCTCCATGCCCCGCTTCACCGCCGGCCGGGCCATCAGGGCCTCGTACCAGCGCTTGACGTTGGGGAAATCGGCCAGATCCACCTTGTGGCGCGGATGGCGCCAGGCCCAGCCCAGGATGGCGAAATCGGCCACCGAGAGCTCGCCGGCGACGAAGTCGTGGCCGTCCAGGCGGCGGTCCAACACGCCATAGAGCCGGCGGGTCTCCGCCGTGTAGCGCTTGAGGCCGTAGGCGCGGTCCTGCTCGTTCTCGAGCGCGATGAAATGGTGCACCTGGCCGGGCATCGGGCCGAAGCCGCCCATCTGCCACATCAGCCATTCGTAGACGGGGATTCGTTCCGAAAGCGGTTTGGGAAGGAATTTGCCGGTCTTTTCGCCCAGATAAAGCAGGATCGCGCCGGATTCGAACACGCTGACGGGCTTGCCGTCCGGCCCGTCGGGATCGACGATCGCGGGGATCTTGTTATTCGGAGAAATCTTGAGGAACCCAGGCGCCATCTGCTCGCCCTTGCTGATGTTGACCGGGA
The DNA here is from genome assembly GCF_055807395.1 of Bradyrhizobium sp. Kon10. Taxonomy (NCBI): domain Bacteria; kingdom Pseudomonadati; phylum Pseudomonadota; class Alphaproteobacteria; order Hyphomicrobiales; family Nitrobacteraceae; genus Bradyrhizobium; species Bradyrhizobium sp. Kon10. Next base: position 6,898 of record NZ_JBVVOZ010000018.1, read on the forward strand.
TCACCCTGTAGGACAGGCCCATTTCCTCCAGCGCGACAGAGATTTTGCGGCCGTTCGGCGTGTTCCAGGTGTGCAGCTCGATGGTCATTTGCCCGTTTCCTTCCCAAGATGCTCTGGCTCTCGGCTACTACTCCGGAGGTCGCGACCCCACAACCGGCGGACGTGGATGGCCGACCGTTGGCCGATCCCTGTTGACGGGACCCGTGCCCTCTGGAATGTCACCGCCCGGGCGGATAAATTCCGCTTCCCGCTAAAAACGCCCTCGAGGGACCACCGTGTCGAAATCAGCCTCCCGCGCCCGCCTGTTCGAAATCATCCGCCGGCGCTCCTTTGGGCGCGGCGAGGTGACGCTTGCGTCGGGCCGCAAGAGCGATTTCTACTTCAACCTGAAGCCGACCATGCTGGATCCGGAAGGCGCGACGCTGCTCGCCGAATTGACCTATGAGACGCTGAAGGACGACCAGCTCGATTTCATCGGCGGGCTGGAGATGGGCGCGGTGCCGCTGGCGGGCGCGCTGGCGCAGATCTCCTGGATCAAGGGCCATCCGATCGCGGCGTTCTTCGTGCGCAAGAAGCCGAAGGAGCACGGTGCGAAGCTCGCGATTGAGGGCCTGCCCAGGGGCGAGAGCCTGGAGGGCAAGCGCGTTGTGATCGTCGAGGACGTCACGACCACTGGCGGGTCGGCGATGAAGGCGGTGGAATCGGTGCGCGAGATGGGCGCCGAAGTAGTGTTGGTGCTGACCATGGTCGACCGCGAGGAAGGCGCCACCGACACGTTCGGCGCGGCCGGCCTGCCGTTCCGCTCGCTCTACAAGGCCTCGGAATTCTTGACGGCTTGAAGTCCTTCCCCCTCGCCCCGTTCTTACGAGACCGCGACGAGCTTCGCTCGCGCTGAGAGCGCCCGCTCAACCCCTCATTTACCATCCCCCTTTATGGTGAATCGGAAGCTGGGACGATTGCTCTCGGCGGGTTGCGTTGCGTTGCGTCGGGTGGAGTAAGCGTTGCGTACAATTATGTCCCATGCGCGCCGGCGGCGTCGCGCGATGCTGGTGGCCGCCATGTTCGCAAGCCCGCTGCTTGCGGCGCCTGCCCCCGTTTCGGCCGAAGGCCTGTTCGACTTCTTGTTCGGCGGCGCGCAGCAGCAGCGCCCGCAGCAGGCGAACCCGTACGCGGATCCCTTCACCGGCCAGCAAAATGCCGCAACCCCGCAAAATGTCCCGCCGACGCGCTCGGCCGCGGCCGGCGGCTCGGGCCCGGCGTTCTGCGTGCGCAGCTGCGACGGCAAATATTTTCCGCTGATGCGCGGCATCGCCTCGCCGGCGCAGATGTGTCAGGCCTTCTGTCCGGCCACCACCACGAAGGTCTTTTTCGGCTCGAGCATCGACGGCGCCACGGCACAGACCGGCGAACGTTACGCCGACAGCGAGAACGCATTCGCCTACCGCAAGGCGCTGCGCGCGGACTGCACCTGCAACGGCCGTGAGCCGGCTGGCCTCGCCCCGGTCGATCTCGCGCTGGATCCGTCGCTGAAGGCTGGCGACGTGATCGCCACCAGCGACGGCCTCGTGGCCTATACCGGCATCCGCCTCGGCAACGACCAGACCGCGGAGTTCACCCCGGTCGCCTCCTATCCCGGCCTCACCGCGCAGATCCGCGCGCGGCTCGGCGAAATGAAGGTGGCGCCGGTGCGGGCGGAGACGGTGGCGGCGGATGCGCCAGCCGCGGAGATCGTGCGCGAGACGCTGCCTGATGTGGCGGTGCCGAAGACACAGGCGAAATCGGCAAAGCGGGCGGGATTGGATTAAAGCCCCGCCCCTCACCAAGTCGTCATTGCGAGGAGCGCTTGCGACGAAGCAATCCAGACTGCCTCCGCGGAGAGATTCTGGATTGCCTCGCTGCGCTCGCAATGACGGGAGGAGAGAGCGTCACCGCCCGATAATCACCCCAATCACGTTCGGCGCCGCCAGATATTTCTCCTCGATTGCCGCGCGCGCGGCGGCGCGGTTGTCCTGGGTGAGCAGGCCGCGCTTCTCGGCCAGGATCATCCAGCAAAAGCCCCACCAGTCGGTCAGCATACCCTGATCGCCAACGAGGTCATACCCCTGCTCGGCCGCAAAGATGCGCGCATGCGCTTCGTCCAGCGTGTCGAGAAACAAATGATCCTCGGCCGAGAACAGATCGTCGCTGACGTCGTCGATGGTGTAGCCCCAGATCGACTGGCACACCGCGTTGAACTCGCGGTCGAACTGATCGTCGTCCACCGCGTGGCGCCGCGCCGTCTGGTGCAGCCGCGACAGCGACCGCGCGAAATCGGCGATCCGGGTGAGGGCAAATTGATCGAAGGCAATGGTGGACATGTAGTCCTCGCGACGTCTGACAGACCCTAGATGTTGTATCGGCAACGCGCCGAATCACCATGATATATCAAAGACTTGCTAAAGTGTTCTTAATTTGTTCTGATGTTGAAAGACTGACTGTTGAGGTCGTCGTCCTGGCGAAAGCCAGGACCCATTACCCCGGTCAGCGTTGCTTTGGCAAACTTGAGCCGCACCCATGAGCGCAGGCAGCTATTACGTCTATATTCTCGCAAGCCGTCACCACGGTACGATCTACATCGGCGTGACCAACGACATCCGCGCGCGGCTCGAACTGCATCGCTCGGGTCGTGGCTCCAATTTCGTGCAGAAGTACAAGATCTTCCGCCTCGTGCACGTCGAAGCATTCGCGACGCCGCAGGAGGCGATCGCACGCGAGAAACAATTGAAGTTCTGGAAGCGGGATTGGAAGATCAAGCTAATCGAGGAAGAGAATCCGGATTGGAATGACCGTTCAGGGCTTCTCTGACAGTCGGGGTAATGGGTCCTGGCTTTCGCCAGGACGACACTTTATTTGTCGCACGATCTTCGACTCAATTCACCGCCGACATCAACTTGTCCCCGCACGCGTTCGCATAAAACTTCCCGCCGCACTGCCGCTTGATCGCGGCGCAGCGCGCGGCGGGCGACGCATTTTGCGGGAGCGCGAAGCCGCAGCTCAGGCCGTCGGCGCCGCGGCCGGGCTTGCCGGCGGCGAACGCGCTGCCGGAGGCGGTGATGCAGACGATGAACAGGACGACGGCCGTGGTTTCGATCAGCAGTCTCATCTGCGATCTCGTCAGCAGTGCCATGGGCGTTTCCTCCACAGTGAAGGCTGAATTGTCCCCTAATCTAGCATCGAATCCACACTTCCCCGTGCTGATCCGGGTTCCCAAACCGGCCCATTCCTTGCATAAATTTGCGCCAGTGCTGTGCACGGCCGCGCCGGTGATGGTTTCGGTCCGGAAGCATGCGTAGTGTGAGTGGTGTTCTCGCGACCAGGAAGTGACGGCCTTGCAAGATCAATCGTTTCAGCCAAGTTTTCCCGCCCCCGGTCAGCCCATCGACGAACTCGCGCTGGCTGAGATCAAAGGTGCGATCCTGGCGAAGCTGCGGCTTGCTATCGGCAAGGACGCGGGCATGGCGACCAAGCACGACTGGTACCAGGCCGCGGCGCTGACGCTGCGCGACCGCATCGTGCACCGCTGGTTGACCGCCGAGAAGCGCAGCTACGACGCGGGGCGCAAGCGCGTCTACTACCTCTCGCTCGAATTCCTGATCGGCCGGCTCTTCACCGACGCGCTCAACAATATGGGCCTGTTGAAGATCTTCGAGGTCGCGCTCGGTGACCTCGGCGTCTCCTTGCCCGAGCTGCGCAAATGCGAGCCGGATGCGGCGCTCGGCAATGGCGGCCTCGGGCGGCTCGCCGCCTGCTTCATGGAGAGCATGGCAACGTTGTCGATTCCCGCGATCGGCTACGGCATCCGCTACGATTACGGTCTGTTCCGCCAGATCATCAATCAGGGCTGGCAGCAGGAGTATCCGGACGAATGGCTCGGCTTCGGCAACCCCTGGGAATTGCAGCGGCCGGAAGTGATCTATGACATCAAATTCGGCGGCGGCGTCGAGCATGTCGATGACAAGGGCCGCGACCGCGCGATCTGGCATCCGTCCGAGACCGTGCAGGCGATGGCCTATGACACGCCGATCGTCGGCTGGCGCGGCCAGCACGTCAACGCGCTGCGGCTGTGGTCGGCGCGCTCGCCCGATCCGCTGAAGCTCGACGCCTTCAACACCGGCGACTATGTCAGCGCCAGCGCCGAGCAGTCGCGCGCCGAAGCGATCTGCAAATTCCTCTATCCGAATGACGAGAGCCCTGCGGGGCGCGAGTTGCGCCTGCGCCAGGAATATTTCTTCGTCTCGGCTTCGCTTCAGGATCTCATCAAACGTCATCTCGCGTCCGACGGCCAGCTGCGCAGCCTGTCGTCCAAGGTCGCGGTGCAGCTCAACGACACCCATCCGAGCCTTGCCGTCACCGAGCTGATGCGGATCCTGATCGACGATCACAATTTCCGCTGGGACGAAGCCTGGAAGATCACGGTCGCGACGCTGTCCTACACCAACCACACGCTGTTGCCCGAGGCGCTGGAGACCTGGCCGGTCGAGCTGTTCGAGCGTCTGTTGCCGCGGCATCTCGAGATCATCTACCGCATCAACGTGCAGCATCTCGCACTCGCCGAAGCGCGGGCGCCCGGCGACATCGATTTCCGCGCCTCGGTCTCGCTGATCGACGAGAGGAGCGGCCGGCGCGTGCGCATGGGCCAGCTCGCCTTCGTCGGCTCGCACCGCATCAACGGCGTTTCGGCGATGCATTCGGATTTGATGCGCGAGACCGTGTTCCACGATCTCAACCATCTCTATCCCGGCCGCATCACCAACAAGACCAACGGCATCACCTTCCGCCGCTGGCTGATGCTGGCGAACCCCAGGCTGACCGACCTGTTGCGCGAGGCCTGCGGCGAAGCCGTGCTCGACGATCCGACCCAGCTCAGATTGATGGAAGCGCGCGCCAGCGACGTCGAATTCCAGAAGAAATTCCGCGCCGTCAAGCATCACAACAAGACGGCGTTGGCGCGGCTGATCGGCGAGCGGCTCGGCATCAAGGTCGATCCCAGCGCGCTGTTCGACGTGCAGATCAAGCGCATCCACGAATACAAGCGCCAGCTGCTCAACGTGATCGAGACCGTCGCGCTGTACCAGGCGATGAAGGACGATCCCAACGGCAACTGGGTGCCGCGGGTGAAGATCTTCGCCGGCAAGGCTGCGGCGAGCTACCGCTACGCCAAGCTGATCATCAAGCTGATCAACGACGTTGCGGAGGTCGTCAACAACGATCCCGCGATCGGGGGCAAGCTCAAGGTCGTGTTCCTGCCCGACTACAATGTCAGCCTCGCGGAAGTGATCATTCCCGCGGCCGACCTGTCCGAGCAGATCTCGACCGCCGGCATGGAAGCCTCCGGCACCGGCAACATGAAGCTGTCCTTGAACGGCGCGCTCACCATCGGCACGCTCGACGGCGCCAATATCGAGATCCGCGACCATGTCGGCGCAGAGAACATCGCGATCTTCGGCATGGAGGCCGGGGACGTGATGATCCGGCGCAAGCAGGGGCTCGACGCCTCCGACGTGATCCGCAATTCGCCGAAGCTCCAGCGCGCCATCAATGCGATCGGCGGCGGCGAGTTCTCGCCCGGCGATCCCGGCCGATTCGAATCGATCGCGCATGCGCTGCGCTATCTCGACCACTACATGGTCAGCGCCGATTTCGACTCCTACTACGAGGCGCAGCGCAGCGTCGACGCGCGCTGGCAGGTGGCGCCGGCCTGGACGCGCGCCAGTATTCTCAATGTCGCACGCATGGCGTGGTTCTCGTCCGACCGCACCATCCGCGAGTACGCCGAGGAGATCTGGAACGTGCCGGTCAATCCGGTCACGCCGCCGTTCCAGGCGGCCGAGGACCTGCGCGACGCGGCGAGCTGATATTTCCGCGCTACGAAATCGGCCTTACCTGCGAAGTCATTGCATTCCGCGCGGGGGATGATGATATGATCGTCATCATCTGCAGAGGCCGATGGCAGCAAGACTGCGCCGTCACCTCAACACCGCCATTGCGAGCGCAGCGAAGCAATCCAGACTGTCCCCGCGAAAAGACTCCGGATTGCTTCGCTGCACTCGCAATAACGACGGGTCGGCATCGAGGACCAGCCATGCATGCCAAGCTCCCACATCCTTTCGACGACGCCACGCGCGTCACCGCCGGCGACTCCAGCTGGCAGGGGCACACCAGCGACGATTACTGGGCCTTTGTCGGCCCGTTCGGCGGCGCCACCGCCGCGACCATTTTGCGCGCGCTGATCGATCATCCGCAAGCTGCGGGTGATCCGCTGGCGCTCACGGTCAATTACTGCGCGCCGATCGCCAGGGGTCCGTTCGATCTCGATGTCCGGCTGGTGAAGGCCAACCGCTCCAGCCAGCACTGGAGCGTCGAACTGTCGCAAGGCGGCGGCGAGGTCGCAACGCTCGCCACCGCGGTGTTCGCCGAGCGGCGGCCGTCCTGGGAGCACAGGGTGGCGAAATATCCTGATACCAGGCCGTTCGAGCAGACGCTGCCGTACCCGAAAATGGCGGCGTCCTGGGCCAACCGATATGAATTTCGCTTCGTCGAAGGCGAGTTGCGGATCGGGCCGCCGCAGGCTGAACTCGCCAGCACCTATTCGAAAATCTGGATCGGCGATCGCGTGCCGCGCAAGGTCGACATGCTGTCGCTGATATCGATGTCGGACGCCTTCTTCGGCCGCATCTTCCATGCACGGCGCGAGCTGGTGCCGTTCGGCACGGTGTCGCTGACGACCTATTTCCACACAGATGCGGAAGAGCTCGCCGCCGAAGACATTACGCGCGTGCTCGCGACCGCCGATGCCAAGATCTTCCACAAGAGCTACGGCGACCAGAACGCCGAGCTGTGGTCGCCGAATGGAAGGTTGCTCGCGACGAGCACGCAGATCGCGTATTTCAAGGCCTAGCCGCTTTTTCCCTCTCCCCTTGTGGGAGAGGGTGGCTCGCCGCATAGCGGCGAGACGGGTGAGGGGTTCTCTCCGCGAGCACTTCTCTTGCAGTCGAGTTTGTGGATACAGACCCCTCATCCGGCGCTTCGCGCCACCTTCTCCCACAACAAGGGGAGAAGGAAAAAAAGGCGGCCTCGCGGCCGCCCTTTTGCATTGAAGACGGAGCGAACTCACTCCGCCGCGAGCTTCACGTCCGGAGCAGCGGCACGCACCTCGGCGTCGACCTGGGCTTCGAACCTGGCGAAGTTCTTCTGGAACATGCCGACCAGCGCGCGCGCGGTCTTGTCGAACTCGTCCTTGTCCTTCCAGGTGTTGACCGGATTGAGGATCTCGGCGGGCACGCCCGGCAGTGCGGTCGGGACGGCGAAGCCAAAGTACTTGTCGGTGCGAAATTCGACGTTGCGCAAGCTTCCGTCGAGCGCGGCGGTGAGCAGCGCACGGGTCACCTTGATCGGCATGCGCGAGCCAGTGCCGTACTTGCCACCGGTCCAGCCCGTGTTGACCAGCCAGCAGTCGACATTGTGCTGGGCGATGAGGTCGCGCAGCATGTTGCCGTAGACGGATGGATCGAGCGGCAGGAACGGCGACCCGAAGCAGGTCGAGAACTCCGGCTGCGGCTCGCTGCCGAGGCCGCGCTCGGTGCCGGCGACCTTCGCGGTATAGCCGGACAGAAAGTGATACATCGCCTGTGCCGGCGACAGCTTTGCGATCGGCGGCAGCACGCCGAACGCGTCGGCAGCGAGCATCACCACGTTCTTCGGCTGCGGCGCGCGGCCGGTGCGCGAGGCGTTCGGGATGAACTCGAGCGGGTAGGCCGAACGGGTGTTCTCGGTCTTGGAGCCGTCGTCGAAATCGACCACGCGGGTGTCTTCGTCGAGCACGCAATTCTCGAGCACCGCGCCGAAGCGGGTCGAGGCGGCGTAGATCTCGGGCTCGGCTTCCTTCGACAGCTTGATGCACTTGGCGTAGCAGCCGCCTTCGAAATTGAAGACGCCGTTCGGGCCCCAGCCGTGCTCGTCGTCGCCGATCAGCGTGCGGTTGGGATCGGCCGACAGGGTCGTCTTGCCGGTGCCGGAGAGGCCGAAGAAGACGGCGGTGTCGCCCTTGGCGCCGACATTGGCGGAGCAGTGCATCGGCATCACGCCGCGCTCGGGCAGGTAATAGTTCAGCGTCGTGAACACCGACTTCTTCATCTCGCCGGCATAATAGGAGCCGCCGATGAGCACGATCTTGCGGGCGAAGTCGATGGCGACGACGTTCTCCGACTTGCAGCCATGGCGCTTCGGATCGGCGCGGAAGCTCGGCATGTCGATGATGGTGAGCTCCGGCGTGAAGCTCGACAGCTCGACCGCCTCGGGGCGGATCAAGAGCGTGCGGATGAACAGCGAGTGCCAGGCGAGCTCGGTGAAGACGCGGGTCTTGATCCGGTAGGCCGGATCGGCGCCGCCGTAGAGATCCTGCGCGAATAGCGACTTGCCTTCGGCGTGCTTGAGGAAGTCCTGGTAGAGCGTCTCGAACTGCTCGGCGGTGATCGACTGGTTGCCGGCCCACCACATCTTCTTGTCAGTGGTGGCGTCACGCACCGTGAACTTGTCTTTCGGGCTGCGGCCGGTGAACTCGCCGGTGTCGGCGCAGAGTGCGCCATCGGCGGACAACACCGCCTCGCCCGCGGAGAGCGAATATTGATAGAGCTGCGGAGCGCCGAGATTCCAGTGAACCCGCTTGAGATTCTTTAAGCCGAATTTGTCGGCACCGAAGGCACCGTTGCGCACGCCCGTCTCTTGCACGAAAAATCCTCCTCGAACCCGCGACACTCGACGCGATCATGTTTTGGCGCCGTCGCGGCCACCGTGATTTACAGGCCGTCCGGCCTCGGTTGGACGACCTAATATCGGTGAACGCCCGCGTTGCCAAGCTGATCCCTTCGGATTTGGTTTATTCAAGGACCGCGCCAAACGCCGTGCATGTCAGCCTTGAGCAGACGCATCGAAAAATCCTGAATGATCGCGCAACCAAATGCGCGCTTCCGCGTTTTCCGTGATTATTGCGACGCACAACGCGCGTGCGGCTCTATCGTACCGCACCCTCGCCGATGAGCGCGAACGGTGCCCACATCGCAGGGTACGCATTGCGCGGCGATGAGGCGTCATCCAGATAAGCCAACATCGCGCGCCGCAAGGCTTCGGCTCGGCCGATTTTTGGTTCGCTTTTGAGCAAATCGAAAGTCGATGTGGTCAAGCGCGTGGCAGCTTCGGAATCGACTGCCCAATGCGAGACCAGAAGCGCGCGGGCGCCGGCATAGAAGAACGCGCGCGCCAACCCCGACAGCGCCTCGGCGCCGGGCTTGTCGCCGGCAATCGTGTTGCAGGCCGACAGCACCACCCAATCCGCATTGAGCTTGAGTTGGGCCACTTCGCTGGCCGTGAGCAGACCGTCATCGAACTCGGAGGGCTGATCGGGAATGGAGAGCGCAAGCGACGGTTCGCCCACGCCCTTGATATCGCCCGCCACGAGGCCGTGGGTGGCGAAGTAGATGATGCCGTATTGAGCAAGCGCTGCGCGTTTGAGCGTCGTCTCGCTGGCGTCGCGGCCGAGATGGATGTCGGCCTCGGTCGCGCCGACATCCTTGGCCACCGCGCTCAGCTCGTCGGCGGTGTCAGGCAGTTGCGGCAGCGCCTGCGCAAGCCGCGCGCGATCGACCCCGGCACCGCGCCAGAAGTCGGTATAGGCGATGCTCGCGATGCTGCGCGCGGCGACTTTGCCGCCTGCTGTGCGCCGCTCGGCGGGGCCGCCTTGGGCAGGATTGAACACGGGGTCGCCAAAGCCGGTCATCGGCTTGACGCCCTGATCTTTGCGCGCAAACGCACGCAGCGATTTCAGGCTCACGACGGACGGCAGCACTGAGACGGCCTGACGGCGCAACAGCCAGGCGGCGCTGCGATAGCCTTCGAGCTTGTCCGGGATCGCGGCTTCCGGCGTCTCCGTGACGAGCAGGTGAAACGGCAGCGCCGTCAGCGCACCCGAGGGCACCACCAGCAGGCTGCGCTTCTCCCTCGTCAGCCCTTCGACCGGGCCCAGCAGCGCGGCATAAATCTCGTTGGCGAGCGCGAGATCGAACAAGCCTGATTTGCCCGAGGCGTCGCGCGCCTTGCCGACATCGAGGCCTTTGCGGAAAGCCGTGACTTTCTGCGCCAGCGCGTCTGCGCCAAGCGGAATCTCCTTCCAATCGACGCTCTCGCGCGTAATCGCGATGACATAGCTCCGCTTGTCGAGCACGGAATAGACCGTCATGGCCTCATCGGCCGACAGCAGCGGCTGGATCTCCTTCGCGGTCAGCGGCAGCGGATTGGACAGCGAGGCGTAATCGGGAAACTCGACGGCGAGCGTCTTCTGCAAGCCGGCGCGCTCGCTTGAGATTGCGGCGATCCGTGCACGGCTGCGCTGCTCGGCCGCGACATCGCGTTGCGCCGCTTGCTTCGACACCGCGGCGATGATGGCCTTGTCGAGCGCCTCAGCCTCGGCCGCGAGATCCTGATCCTTGCGCACGAGCTCGGCGAGCCGGTCGCTGCCGGCGGCGAGCCGCACCGCGAGCTTGTTCACCGCCGATGCAGCGGAGGATTGCGTGCCGCGCTGGATCGCGGCGAGCGCCTGGTTCAGCGCCTCGTCATTGGCCAGCAGGGCTTGCTCTCGCGCAGCGAACAGGATCGGCAGCACCACGCGCAACTGCGCGCGATTGGTCGCGAGCGTCTTTTCCGCGAATGGCAGTGCATCGGCAGTCCGCCCCAACGCGTAAAGGAAATAGCCGAGATTACTGGTCGAGATCGCGACGTCAGGATGATCGGGTCCCAGCGCGCGCTCGCGTATCATCAGGGCACGGCGGTAGAGCGGCTCGGCCTCGGCATAGCGCTGCTGGTGTTCATAGAGCCCGGCGAGGTTGTTCAGCGAGCGGGCAACGTCGGGATGATCCGGCCCAAGCACCTTTTCGCGGATCGCGAGCGAGCGCTTGATCGGCGCCTCTGCATCCGCATCGCGGTTGAGGTCGCGATCGAGCTGGCCGATGTTGTTCAGGACGGTTGCCACCGCCGGATGCTCGGGGCCTGCGGCCTTTTGGTAGATCGCGAGCGCCCGTTGGAATAACGGTTCGGCTTCGAGCTGGCGCTGCTGCTTGACGTAGAGCGTGGCCAGATTGTTGAGCGCCTGGCCCACGTCGGGATGCTCGCGCGACAAGCTCTTTTCTCGAACGGCGAGCGCGCGCTTGAACAGTGGCTCGGCTTCGGCATAACGACTCTGCCGCTGATACAGTGCGGCGAGATTGGTCAGCTCGGCCGCAACCAGCGCGTTGTCGAGACCGAGCGATTTTTCCATCAATGCGATCGAGCGCAGGTAGAGCGGCTCGGCGAGATCGTCATGGCCCTGGCCGGCATAGACCTGACCGAGGTTGTTCAACGCTGCCGCGAGATCACGACCATTGTCGCTCTTCTCCAGGCTCGCGACCATGCCTTGCGCCAGGGGAAGCGCTTCCGAATACTTGCCGGCGCTCATGAGGGCGTTGATCCGCGCGCCCTCCGCGGCGAGGCCTTTCTGGGCAACGCCGGGCGTGGCCAGGGACGAAGCGATCGCGAGCGCCAAGCTTGCGACCCATGCCAAACGATGGCGCGCCATGAACCCTCTCGCTCCAACCTCGGACCGTACGGTCTTGGGTCGCACCGATGGGCAGCGGCGTTCAATTTGTCGCGGCTAGTCGGGCTTCGCGCGCGCTCCGCCCGCAAGCCTGACCAGCATCTTGCGCAGCGCCGTGCCGCTCTCCACTCGCTCCGGGAAATCCAGCCGCAGTGCGGTCTGGCCATCCTGCATGTCGAGGCCTTCGGGATCGCAGCCTGTGCAGCGCCAGTCGCCCTTGGCGGCGCCGAGCAACTTTGTGGCGTACAGGCCCATGGCGTCGCGATGGTCGGCATTCATGTGCGCAACCGCGCCTTCCTCCGCGGCGAGCAGATCCTCGGCCCCGCCGAGATCCGTCAGGAACTGCTCGGGTTTCAGATCGACAATCCGGCCAAATCCAGCGACTAAATGGGTTCCCGTTGGACGGATCCGGAAGAACGAAAAATCCGCAAACGAGACAAAGGCTTCCGCCGACGGATGGGCATTGAGATACCTTCGCCGGAGAAGGTCCTTCTCGGCATCCGCGTGCTCGGCCCGGCCGGACAGCATGATCCGGGCGCCCTCCAGCGGATCACCCTCTGCACGCTCGTCCAGCATCAGCGACACCCTGGCGTCCGATAGGATGTTCCTGGTGTGCACCGCCAAGCGCGAGATCAGCAGGATGGGCGAGCCGTCGGGATGGCTGGCCAGATTGACCAGGGAACAATAGGGATCGCCGCTGCCGACCATCAGCGTGGCGAGCGCCCCCTGCCGGGACCGCCGCAACAGCGATTTGGCGAGCTTTCCGGGGTCGAAATCTGGGGTCGGCTGCATCGGCTTTCTCGGCTCAGGTGGTTGCAAGGGGGGCCTTTTTTCGGGTAAACGAGGGTCTGGTTATGGGTCGACATGCGGCGAATCTGCCGTGTTTCGTGGAACTTGGTCACACTTCAGCCCAGCTTGCATTGCTCGGTGACACAGTTCGAACTCCAAGTTCGGGACCCATGTATGCGGCGCATCACTGGATTGCTCGCCGTTTAAGCCACGATCCAAACGGAAAGCAGAAAGCAGGCTCATGCCCACAATCGCTTTGGTCGACGACGACCGCAACATTCTCACATCCGTCTCGATCGCGCTGGAAGCCGAAGGCTACCGCATCATGACCTACACCGACGGCGCTTCCGCGCTCGACGGTTTCCGCACCACCCAGCCCGATCTTGCCATCCTCGACATCAAGATGCCGCGCATGGACGGCATGGAGACGCTACGCCGGCTGCGGCAGAAATCCGATCTGCCGGTGATCTTCCTGACCTCCAAGGACGAAGAGATCGACGAATTATTCGGCCTCAAGATGGGGGCCGACGATTTCATCCGCAAACCGTTCTCGCAGCGCCTGCTGGTCGAACGCGTCAAGGCGGTGCTTCGCCGCTCGGCGCCGAAGGATCCGACCGTCGCGCCGAAGGAGAACGACGCCAAGGCGCTCGACCGCGGCCTGCTGCGCATGGACCCGGAACGCCACACCTGCACCTGGAAGAACGAGCCGGTGACGCTGACCGTCACCGAATTCCTGATCCTCCAGGCGCTGGCGACACGGCCCGGCGTGGTCAAGAGCCGCAACGCGCTGATGGACGCCGCCTATGACGACCAAGTCTATGTCGACGACCGCACCATCGACAGCCACATCAAGCGGCTGCGCAAGAAGTTCAAGGTGGTCGACAACGATTTCGAGATGATCGAGACGCTCTACGGCGTCGGCTACCGCTTCAAGGAAGCCTGAGGCGCAACGCGCCTTTCACGAAACACCAGGGCTGCGCCCGGTTCTGATTCCATCGGGACCGGGATGGCTCTAGGATGCGGGGACTTGATCGCACGAGCTGTCCCAACGCGGGCATGAGCATTGCTTGACCGAACGCAGCCTGATCCAAACCTGAACGCCGAGGATGTCGCATCCGAGGGCGGCCCGGAGCGCTTGGCCGAGGACAAGCCGGTCGCGCAGGGCTGGCGGCCGCTCAACTGGCTGAAGCGCGCCGGGCAGTTCTTCTTCGCGCTGTCCTTCTCCAGCCTGACCCGCCGCATCGTCTCGCTGAACCTCGCGGGTCTCGTCGCGCTGGTCGCGAGCATCCTGTATTTGTCGCAATTCCGCGCCGGCCTGATCGATGCCCGCGCTCAGAGCTTGCTGGTGCAGGCCGAGATCATCGCCGGTGCGATCGGGGCGTCGGCGACGGTCCAGACCAACGCGATTACCGTCGACCCGGAGCGGCTGCTCGACCTGAAACTGGGTGAGAGCTATGGCGGACCGGACGATTCGCTGGAGTTTCCGATCAATCCCGAACGCGTGGCGCCCGTATTGCGCACGCTGATCCTGCCAACCAAGACTCGCGCGCGGATTTTCGATCCCAACGGTTCGGTGCTGCTCGACAGCCGCGACCTCGACAACGTGCGGACCATGCCACTGCCGCCGCCGTCGGAAAAGCCCGGACTGGTCGAACGCGCGACGATCGCGGTCCGCCTCTGGATCAACCGCGGCGACCTGCCGCTGTATCGTGAGCTCGGGCGCGAGAACGGCAATGGCTATGTGGAAGTCGCCGACGCGCTCCAGGGCCAGAAGCGTTCGATGGTGCGGGTCAACGCACGCGGCGAGGTGATCGTCTCGGTCGCGGTGCCCGTGCTGCGCTCGCGCGCCATCCACGGCGCGCTGATGCTCTCGACACAAGGCGACGACATCGACCAGATGGTCACCGCCGAGCGCCTTGCCATTCTGAAGGTCGGTGGCGTAGCAGCCGCGGTCATGATCATGCTGTCGCTGCTGCTGGCGAGCACGATCGCCGGCCCGGTGCGCCGGCTCGCCGACAGCGCCGAGCGGGTCCGCCGCCGCATCAAGAGCCGCGTCGAGATCCCCGACTTCACCCGCCGCCGCGACGAGATCGGCCATCTCTCCGGCGCGTTGCGCGACATGACCAATGCGCTCTACAAGCGGATCGAGGCGATCGAGATGTTCGCCGCCGACGTCGCCCATGAACTGAAGAACCCGTTGACCTCGCTGCGCTCCGCGGTGGAGACGCTGCCGCTGGCGCGCAACGAGAACAGCCGCGCCCGCCTGCTCGAGGTGATCGAGCATGACGTGAAGCGGCTGGACCGGCTGATCTCCGACATTTCCGACGCGAGCCGCCTCGATGCCGAGCTGCAGCGGCAGGACGCCATTCCCGTCAACCTCAGGCGGCTCCTGGGCACGTTGGTTTCGGTCGCCAACGAGACCAAGCTCGGCCACGACGTCGCGGTCGAAGCGCGCTTCGACGGCCGCAGCCCGACCGACACATTCGCGGTGACAGGGCACGATTCGCGGCTCGGGCAGGTGGTCTCCAACCTGCTCGCCAACGCGCAATCGTTCTCCGAGCCCGGCAGCAAGGTGCGCCTCACTTGCCGCCGTGTCCGCGGCGAGATCGAGATCGTGGTCGACGACGACGGCCCCGGCATTCGCGACGACGCGCTGGAGCGCATCTTCGAGCGGTTCTACACCGACCGCCCGCATCAGGGCTTTGGCCAGAACTCCGGCCTCGGGCTCTCGATCTCCAAGCAGATCGTCGACGCCCATGGCGGGCGCATCTGGGCGGAGAACCGCGCAGGCCCCACGGACGCCGACGGCACGCCGACGGTTGCCGGCGCGCGCTTCGTGGTGAGGCTGCCGGCGCTATGAGCGACGGCGACGCAAGCGTTCACGCCTCCGCAGTCAAGGTCGGATCTCTGGCGGTGCTAATCCGCGGCCCCTCGGGCGCCGGCAAGTCGCGGCTTGCCTTCGATTTAATCATGGCCGGGCGTGCCGGCGTGGTCGAAAGGGCCGTCCTGGTAGGCGATGACCGTGTCCATCTGGCGACACTCGGCCATGAAATTGAGGTCCGGCCCGCCGCGGTACTGGCCGGCCTGATCGAGATCCGGGGCTTGGGGATTCGCCGCTGCGACTTCGTGGAGCACGCGACCGTAGGCCTCGTGGTCGATCTCGACGCAGCGGACGCGGAGCGGCTGCCGCCGGCTCAATCCCTGAAAACATGCATTTTAGGTGTTGAAGTACCGCGAATCCCGGTCGGGCTCGGCTATTCGCCCCTCCCGCTGGTTGTTGCGGCCTTGACCACTACCAAGAGTTCATCTTCCGTTAACCCTTCGGACGATTGTTTGAAGGGAAATGGTAACCATATGAACCCCACTATCGCGACCGAGTAGACCGGCGCAGCTCCCCTCATCCATCCGTCTAGATTCAGGGAGATACGCAACATCCCCTCTTGCGCGGGGGCTCTGGATGGTCAAAGTGGCGCGTTCGTGCGGTGCACCAAAAGCGCCCGCGAGGAGTTTTTCCGATGATAGGTCTAGTACTTGTGACCCACGGGCGCCTTGCCGACGAATTCAAGGCAGCGCTTGAGCATGTCATGGGCCCACAAAAGCAAATCGAAGCGATCACGATCGGCGCCGAAGATGATTCCGATCTCTGCCGAAGCGACATCATCGAAGCGGTTAACCGCGTCGATTCCGGCGACGGCGTTGCGATCCTCACCGACATGTTCGGCGGCACTCCGTCCAACCTGGCAATATCCTGCATGAGCCGGCCGAAGGTCGAAGTGCTCGCGGGCATCAACCTTCCGATGCTGGTGAAGCTTGCCAAGGTGCGCGAGGAGCGTTCGCTGCCCGACGCGATCGCGATGGCCCAGGAAGCGGGTCGCAAATACGTCACCATCGCCAGCCGCGTGCTCGCCGGCAAATGAGCGACGACGCGCCGCAAGCCGCGACGGGCGTGCCCGCGGGCGCGATCTCCAAAGAGCTTCTGATCATCAACAAGCGCGGCCTGCACGCCCGCGCCTCGGCGAAATTCGTCCAGGCGGTCGAGCGCTTCAACGCGCAGGTGTGGGTGACGCGCGGCGCCGAAACCGTCGGCGGCACCTCGATCATGGGCCTGATGATGCTCGCCGCCGGGCCGGGCACGACGATCACGGTCGCCGCGGCCGGTGCTGATGCCGAAGCTGCGCTCGCGGCGATTACGGAGCTTGTCGAGAGCAAGTTCAACGAAGAAGGGACCTGAAGGTCACTTCTCCGGCGGCGCGATGTAGATGTTCCACGTCATCGACGGACCGGCCTTGCCGTGGGTGAAGCGGCGCGTCGTCATCACGATGCGCTCGGCATTCGGCGCGGTCTCGGACACCCATTTCTCGAACGCCGGCAGGCGGCCGTCGGTCGGATCGAACACGCCGATGAAGCCGTACTTCTTGACGTCTTCGAGTGACGTCAGGCCGGAGCTCCAGGCCTCGTTCGGCGTGAACGCAGCCGGATGATCCGGACTGTAGAACACCATCGGCTGGATTGATTCCATGGTGCCGGCGACAATGGCCCAGCGCGTGGCAAAGCGCGCGTGCCAGGCCTGGGTCAGTTCACGCGCAAGCTCCGAGCGCGCGCCATATGTCGCGGTATTGTCGGCATTGACCGCCATCTCGCGCGCAGCGATCCAGGGCGAGGCAATCAGCGTCGCGGTGCTGAGCACGAGCCAGATCGCGGTGATGTTGAAGATCGCCGCACCTTGCACCCGCAAGGCGGGGATCGCGACCAGCGCCAGCGGCACCAGGAAGAACAGCGAGATGCCCCAATCGGTTTTCATGTAGATGCTGAAGACCAGCGCGCCGAGTGGCGGGCCGACGGCGACGATGACCTGGATGATCCAGATGTTGCGGGCCTGCGAGAGGTTGACGCTCGCATTGGCGCCGCGCGCCCAGGCCCGCGTGACGATGCGCAACGGTGCGCGCGCAAGCAATGTGAGCCACGGCGGCACCAACGCCATCGCGAGCGCGGCGAGCGCCACCGGCAAGGCCAGCAGCGCGGCATTGTGCAGGACATAGCCGAACACCAGCTGATGCACGAGACTGGTGTCCTCGATGCTGTAGGTGTCGCCGGCATAGGTCAGCGGCACGAAATGCGCATTCGCGAGCCAGATGAAGTGCGGAATCATCGCCACCGCCATCGTCGCGATCGCAACCCAGGGCGCCGGTGACAACAGGAATCTCAGCCGCTCGGGATGGATCAGCGCGGCAAGGCCAATGGCGCCGATCATGGTCAGCACCCAGTATTTGGTCATCAGCGCCAGCGCGCCGGCAAGGCCAAGCCAAATGCCGGACTGCCAGCTCCGCTTCTCGAATGCGTTGAGATAAGCGAGCACGAGCAGCGGCAGGGTGACGAGCTGCAGCAGGTCCGGATTGTACTTGAAACCCTTGAAATTGAAGATCGGGTAGAGCGCGACCATCACCACGACCAGGAACGCGCGTCTGGCATCGACGACGCGCAGTGCCACGAGCCAGCAGATCACCATGCCGACGCTGACGGTCGCCATCGCAAGCGCATAGGTCGCCCAATCCGCCGCCGGGAACGCCATGAACCAGAGGCCGGCGATCCAGCCCGACAGCGGCGGGTGCTTGCCATAGCCGAGCAGGAACTTCTGGCCCCAGCCATAGGCCTCTGCGACGTCCATGTGAACGTCCTGCGCGGACTTGAGATTGATCAGGATGAAGGTCCAGATCACCGCATGCAGGACGGCGAACTGGATCACCAGCCAAAGCCGGGCCTCGGGGCGGATCGCGCAGGCAACCAGCCAGCCCCGGAAGCGGGCAAAGCTCACCCGGGTCTTCGCGCGCGGCCTGGCGGATGGGATTGAAGTCGTTGACATCAGGCGTTGCGTAGCGCGTTTTGGCCCGGCGTGGAATCAGCTTGGCGTGAAGAAAGCCCCTGAAATTACAGCAATATGGTTGCCGCACGGGGATGTGAGTGGTATCCCGCGCCCATGACGACCGTCCCCATTTCCAACATCCGCAATTTCTCCATCGTCGCCCATATCGACCATGGCAAATCGACGCTGGCCGACCGCCTTATCCAGATGACCGGCGGCCTCACCGATCGCGAGATGGCGGGCAAGGAGCAGGTGCTCGATTCCATGGACATCGAGCGCGAGCGCGGCATCACCATCAAGGCCCAGACGGTCCGCCTCGCCTACCACGCCAAGGATGGCAAGGATTACATCTTCAACCTGATGGACACGCCCGGCCATGTCGACTTCGCCTACGAAGTCTCGCGGTCGCTGGCGGCGTGCGAAGGTTCTCTGCTTGTCGTCGACGCCAGCCAGGGCGTCGAGGCGCAGACGCTCGCCAACGTCTACGCGGCGCTCGACAACAACCACGAGATCGTTCCGGTCCTGAACAAGGTCGACCTGCCGGCCGCCGAGCCCGACAAGGTCAAGCAGCAGATCGAGGACGTCATCGGCATCGACGCCTCCGACGCCGTGATGATCTCGGCTAAGACCGGCCTCGGCGTGCCCGATGTGCTGGAGGCCATCGTCACCCGCCTGCCGCCGCCGAACGGCGATCGCGATGCGACGTTGAAGGCGCTGCTGGTCGACAGCTGGTACGACGTCTATCTCGGCGTCGTCGTGCTGATCCGCGTCGTCGACGGTGTCATGAAGAAGGGCAGCCGCGTCCGCATGATGGGCACTGGTGCGGCTTACGACGTCGAGCGCGTTGGCTTCTTCACGCCGAAGATGACGCAGGTCGACGAGCTCGGCCCCGGCGAGATCGGCTTCATCACCGCGGCGATCAAGGAAGTGGCCGACACCCGCGTCGGCGACACCATCACCGACGACAGGAAGCCGGTCACCGAGATGCTGCCGGGCTTCAAGCCGGCGATCCCCGTGGTGTTCTGCGGCCTGTTTCCGGTCGACGCCGACGACTTCGAGACGCTGCGCGCGGCGATGGGCAAGCTGCGGCTGAACGACGCCAGCTTCTCGTTCGAGATGGAAACCTCGGCGGCGCTCGGCTTCGGCTTCCGCTGCGGCTTCCTCGGGCTGTTGCACCTCGAGATCATCCAGGAGCGGCTGTCGCGCGAGTTCGATCTCAATCTGATCGCGACCGCGCCGAGCGTGATCTACAAGATGAAGCTCACCGACGGCAGCGAGCTCGAGATCCACAATCCCGTCGACATGCCCGACGTGGTCAAGATCGCCGAGATCCAGGAGCCCTGGATCGAAGCGACGATCCTGACGCCGGACGAATATCTCGGCAGCGTGCTGAAGCTGTGCCAGGACCGCCGCGGCGCGCAGAAGGAGCTGACCTATGTCGGCTCCCGCGCGATGGTGAAATACGACCTGCCGCTCAACGAAGTGGTGTTCGATTTCTACGACCGCCTCAAGTCGGTCTCCAAAGGCTACGCCTCGTTCGACTATCATCTGACCGACTACAAGCCGGCTGATCTCGTGAAGATGCAGATCCTGGTCAACAACGAGCCGGTCGATGCGCTCTCGATGCTGGTGCACCGGACCCGCGCCGAGGGGCGCGGCCGTGCCATGGTCGAGCGGATGAAGGAGCTGATCCCGCCGCATATGTTCCAGATCCCGATCCAGGCGGCGATCGGCGGCAAGGTGATCGCCCGCGAGACCGTGCGCGCGCTGCGCAAGGACGTCACCGCGAAGTGCTACGGCGGCGACATCACGCGCAAACGCAAACTTCTGGAGAAGCAGAAGGAAGGCAAGAAGAAGATGCGGCAGTTCGGCAAGGTCGACATCCCGCAGGAAGCCTTCATTGCCGCGCTGAAGGTGGATAGCTGAGGCGAACGTACGCCGAGCGCGGCCGCCCCAAACAAAACCGCGAAAACAACCCCATGCACAGTAGCCGGGGTGTTGTCGGCATTACGCTTTTTCGATTTTTACGAATCCTGTTTGACTCGTCGGGCAAAACAGGGGCATGATGCCATCGTTGCAAAAGAACTGATCGCAAAGTTCGGAGAGTGCCGCGCGGCTCATCGAGCACTGCCGAGTAGACCGCGGCCCATCTACACACCACCCGAAACAACGCCGCTCGCCGAATTTAACCCGGCTATCGCATTTTTCACCAACCGTTAACCATAATTCGGCGAGATTCCAACCATGGCGCTTGATTTGGTTCTGATTGAATGGGTGGATAGCGGTCAGCCAATACCTGGCTGGCAATGGCTGTCTGATCTTGAACCACGCCGCGCGCACAAATGCGTGTCGGTCGGATTTCTCGTGCAGGATGACGAGAAAACAAAAGTTCTCGCGCCGAACTTGGGTGCAAGTAACGGCGATGAAGATTGGGACCAGGCGTCGGGATTTTTTACAATCCCGACCGCTGCCGTGACGAAGCTAGAACGACTTACTTGCGCTTCGGGGACGGCTTTGGCGAACGATGGTCTGGTCGCTGCGTAAGCGCGGAAGCGGCAATCGTCTTGATCTGAGATTTAGTAACGGAGCCGGGGTCACGAAGCGCCTTGGAGGCGAGCGACCCGACATCTTTTCCCGTCTTTTCGTTCTTACCCATGGATGATGCCCTTTCGTGGCATGATTGCGACTCACCATGAGCCGCAACCAAGACTATGGGCTGAATCCTCTCGCACGCAATTACCGTACACTTACGGGCCGATCGGGGAGTAGGCAGTTCGTAGGATGACGTTGAGCTCTTGCGAAACCCATCGCGCTGAACCGCTGCGATTGTGTTCGGCAGCATCATTGCAATTCGCTTGGCATTGGCTCCCTACTGGTTGTGGAAAGTAGCGCAAGCCAGAACATCGAGCTCGCCAGAAAGATCAATCGATTACAAGCTTTCGATACCAAGACTTGAATGGAGAGTGGACCAAAAAAAGAGTGGCATCCAGATTGTTTTCGTACTCCATAACTCATCCTATTTTCATGCTGTCGAATATGAGGTGGAGGATGTGTACGTAGAGATTGATGGGAAGACGGTAGATAAAGTTACTCTTCTAAACAAAGGGGAACTCATTCCGGAGACTTCCCAATATAATTTTGACTACCCATGGATTTTCGCGCATCCGAAATGGGCTAAACCCGGACTTGCGGGCCATGCCAGCATTACTTTCAAATACGGAATTGCGGGACAATCTCATTCGCGTCGCAAAAAGTTCGCTGCCGTTTTCTCTATTCAGAAAAATCGGGTTCTTCATACCCCAACAGAGAACACGGAAGAATCCATCTAGCCCGTAGGATGGGTTTAGCTGTTGTGAAACCCATCGCCCGATAGCGCGGCATCTAGAAGTTTGATGGGTTTCGCTTCCGCTCCACCCATCCTACGAGTTCTCCCAGCTGATGCCTCCGATCAGGCCAATTGTCTGCATCCCGGCGTCTCCGAACAGTGGCTCGACCGGATCGTAAACGAAGACTTCGGCGCTCGCCATGGCACAACCCACTACGCCCGTCACTCCGTCATCCTGAGGTGTGAAGCTTGCGATGCGAAGCGTCGCAAGCTGAGCCTCGAAGGATGAATGGCCGAGATGCAACCGGCCCGTTGCCCTTCGAGGCTCGCCGAAGAGGCTAGCACCTCCAGCGACAATGGCTTCGCCATTGCGCGGGGTGACGGGGATGGATGCGCTTGTCCGATCCACGAGAGAGCGTCCGACTCCGCCCATGTCTCTCCATCCGATTGAACCCGATCCAAGCCCGTAGGATGGGTTGAGCTGGCGCGAAACCCATCGCGCGACGGACGCAATATCTAGAAGTTTGATGGGTTTCGCTTCCGCTCTACTCATCCTGCGGTGCTCTTCCAGCTCATGCTTGTCGGTCCGTCATCCTGAGGCGTGAAGCTTTGGATGCGAAGCATCGCAAGCTGAGCCTCGAAGGATGAACGGCCGAGATGCAACCGGCCCTTCGCCCTTCGAGGCTCGCCGAAGCCCGTAGGATGGGTTGAGCTCCTGCGAAACCCATCCTACGGCCTACGGGCTGCTACGACCTACGAGCTGCCCAACGCGATTGACGCCGAGCGGACATTCGCGACCCCACGGGGCTGTGTCTCCGCTACGGTCGGCCGTCAGCATGCCCGCGAGACCGGACCGTGGCAAGCCAACTTGATTTGTTTTGCAAACGCGCCAATCCCGGGCGATCTGGCGTCGTCTCAACGAAGCGAGGAGGTATTGATGACCTGTCCGACAGAGACAAATGCCGCCGGCGGCAGCGAGCCGGAGCGGACAGCTCCGAACATTTGGGACACGACACCTGAAAACCAGGCGCCGACCTTCCGCAACCAGAACCAGGTCTGGCCGGTGCGCGTCATCCGGCGCGGCGACGCGGTGCGGCCGCTTCCACCGCACGCCCGTTCGCTCGCGGACCTGACCTTTGAGGTGGGCGGGATCCGCCACAGCGTCAGCGGCCACATGGCCCGCCGCCGCACGGCGGGGCTGCTGATCCTGAAGCGCGGCGAAATTGCGCTGGAATGCTACGGCATGGGCAACGGCCCGGAAAGCCGGTGGACCAGCATGTCGACTGCGAAGTCGATCACCGCGACGCTCGTCGGAGCAGCACTCCACGATGGCGCGATCGGCAGCCTTGACGATCGCTGCGAGCAGTACCTGCCGCGGCTGCGCGGCTCGGCTTACGAGGGAACCACGATTCGTAACCTGCTGCGGATGTGCTCCGGTGTGGCCTGGCGCGAAGACAACGATGCAGGCGGACGGTCAGACGCCTTTCGCCTGATCAAGGCCATGGTGAGCCGCCGGCCAAACTCCGTCCTCGACCTCCTGTGCGAACTGCCGCGCGCTCAGCCGCAGGGCGTTGTCTTCAACTATTCGACCGGCGAGAGTTACCTGATTGGCGCGCTGGTCGCAGCCGCGACGGGCCGGCCCTTGGCCGAGTACTGTGCTGAGACGATCTGGGGCCCTGCTGGCATGGAGGCCGACGGATATTGGCAACTCGATTCCGAAGGCGGCATGGAGCTGGGCGGATTTGGCGTCAGCGCACGCCTGCGCGACTTCGGCCGCTTCGGCCAGCTGGTGCTGGAGGATGGCGAGGCGTTCAATGGCCGACGGGTGCTGCCGCCCGGCTGGCGCGATCTCGCCGGACAGCCCGACAGCGCGCCCACTGCCTTCGGTCGGCTCATGACCGGTTCACCGGCGGGATACGGCTATCACTGGTGGGCGGTGCCGCCCTTGCCGGACGGCGTCAACAACGGTGCCTTTTCGGCGAGAGGCGTCTTTGGTCAGTTCATCTTCGTCAATCCGACCGAGCAGGTGGTCATTGCAATCCAGAGCGCGTGGCGCCAACCTCAGGACGGCGATGCCGAAGTCGAAACCGTCGCTATGATCAGAGCTGCGGTAAGCGCGCTGCGAACGGAGCCAGCCCGTAGGATGGGTTGAGCTCTTGCGAAGCCGATCGCCCGACCGACGCAGTATCGAGAGGTAGGATGGGTTTCGCTTCCGCTCTAACCATCCTACGGTGCTCTTCCAGCTCATGCTTGTCATTCCGTCATCCTGAGGTGTGAAGCTTGCGATGCAAAGCATCGCAAGCTGAGCCTCGAAGGATGAACGGCCGAGATGCGGGCGGGCCGTCGCCTCTTCGAGGCTCGCCGAAGAGGCGAGCACCTCAGGGTGACGGGGATCTATTGCGCTTGTCCGAGCTACTCTCTGAAATTGCGGGTATGATGTATCGATCCAATAGGTCGAGCTCGGGCGCAACCATGTTTTTGGATTGTCGGGACGCGTTGAAGACGACGACCATGTCGAGCGCAGGGATAATGATGGTTTTCTGGGAATTGAAGCCCATCGCGGCGATCCATTGAACTTCGCGGTTCGCCTCCAGTGATCGACCAAGCCACCACTGATAGCCGTAGGATTGCGGCCCCTCGGTCTTGATCTGCTCGGCCGTCGATTGATCCACCCAGGACGCCGGAACGATCTGCCGACCTTCCCAAGAGCCACGATTGAGAACGAGCTGGCCGATTTTCGCCCAGTCGCGGGGGCGTAGATTCAGCCCCGCGCTCGACATGGCAACGCCGCTGAACGGCGACTTATACCATTCGACGTCGCTGATTCCGAGCGGTGCGAAGAGTTCTTCCTGAGCCAGGACATCGACGGTTTTTCCGGTGACCTTTTTCAGGATGGCGCCAACAAGCTCTGTTTCGCTGTCGCTGTAACGGAAGGTGACACCGGGAGCCCTGTCGGAGCCCAATCCCGCCGACATCATCAGGAGATGGCGCAGGGTCACGGGATTCTTGTCAAGCATACGGAGATCGGGATTCTCTGGAACGTAAAAGAAAGCCGGAACGTCCAGGTCTTTGATCAGGCCGCGCTCCATCGCGATCCCGACCAGCAGCGAGACGACGCTTTTGGTCATCGAATTACCGCGGTGCCGCGTGATGGCATCAAACCGAAGCTGCTGCTCAGGGTAGGCATAATAGCGTTCGTAGACGAGCACGCCGTGCCTGATAATGATGATGTCGTCGACATTGGCGAGCTTGCCGCCAGTTATGCCGTCGTCCATCGTGCAAAGCAGTCTCGCGTTCATCCCCTGCTTTTCCGGCGACGTCATCGCCCATCCGTCGTGGGTGTCCGACGGAATGCCGCAGGCGGATGCGGGTTCGGCTGCGAACGCGGTTTGAGCTCGGGTGGGGTGAAGAGCGAAGGCCCACAACGCCGCGATGAAGCCGATCCATGCCCGCATGACAAATTCCCCGCAACATTCCCCAGGACGCCATATCTGGAGCTTCTGGTTTGTGCGTGTCTATTTTGCGGCGTTGCGGGCGTCGAAAGACCTGGCCGCAACCTTGGCGGTCGGCTGCCCGCGCCGGGGGACATTGCGATGCTGAGCGCGTCTGGCCCGCAGGACGCCTGATCAATTCACCGCCTGAAGCGCGGCTGTGAAAGCGCCGAGATCGGCGCGGGCAATTTCGTCCGGCGCCCAGTTGGGAAGGTCGGCGAGCTCGGCGATCACGCGGGCCCGACCATCCGGCAGCAGGTAGCTCGCCCAGACCTCGCGCGTGTCGCGCAGCGCAGCCGCGACCAGACGGGCGTTGGCTGGCTTGCTGGCACCCTGGATCGCCGCGCACACCGTGGACAGGATGAAGAGGGCGCTGTTCCTGCGCATGCCTGCAAATCCCTCCTCGCGGATCCGGGTGCGATGCTCCGGTGGAAGCTCGTCCCAGAACATCTGGCCCGCAATTGCCTCGCGCGCCATGCCGCGGATCATGAAGCTGATTGCGGTCGCGTACTGGTCGCCATACTCGGTCATGTTGCGCTGGAGCGCGACGAAATCAGGCTGCGGCCCCGGCTTCGCACCGTAAAGGATGAAAAGCTTGTGGGTCTGATTGGCCGCGTCCAACCAGTCCGGCAGCCAGTTCATATCGCTCCCCTCGATGGGCGGCAGCGCGGCGAAGGCGTCAAGATCGTAGATGTGGCCGAGCATGGCGGCGACATCAGGCCGGGTCAGGTCGGGCCGCCCGCCCTTTCTCGCGATCCCGTCGACATAGACCTTGAAGGCCTTGGCGGCATCGCGCGCGGCGACCAGTTCGTGGATGCCGTCCTGCGCGAAGGCAGGCGCGGCGAACGCGAGCAGGATCAGGACAATTCTGACGATCGGCATGATCTTTGGTCGCACGCCGCGCCGCCGAGGTTCAGGCCTGCAGCGCCGGCAGGCGGCTTGCGCATGCGGGAGGCCTGCTTGTAGGCGTAGGCCAGCGGTAGGAAGGCGGAAGCGTGCCCACCATCTTGATTCGGTATGAGGAGATATGGTGGGCACGGCGCAAGAGCGCCTTAGCCCACCCTACGAGAGCCGTTGTTGGTCGTCGCGGCCTTCGCCGACACGACCGCCGCGAGCTAGTTCGCGCAAGCGCCTCAACAGACTCGTCGCCGGCAGACATCGTAGGACAGGTTGAGCTCTTGCGAGACCTGCCCAAGCCTATCACCACGTGATCAACGGCGAGCGATGCAGCCAGTTGTTGCCCTGGATCTGGTCCAGCACGAATGTCGCAACGTCCTGGCGCGCTATGCTGCCGCCGTGGAAGTCAGAGAGATCCGTGATCGCACGGATCGCGCCGCGGCCGGGCTTGTCGTTCAGGACGGACGGACGAACCAGGACCCAGTCGAGCCCGCTGTCTCTGACGACGGCTTCCTGCCGGTCCTTGTCGGCGTACACGTTCTTCAACAGAAGCGGAAAGATCAGCCTGTCGAAGAGAAAACCGCCGCGCCCGGCGCTGTCGCCGGCGCCCATCCCCGTAATGCAGACCAGCCGGGAGACCTGCTCGGCCTTCATCGCGGTCACGAGCGCGCGCGTTGCGGTCGAGAGCAATTTCACCTCGCGAAAGGGGCTTGCCGGCGTGCCGAGCGCACTGAGGACCGCGCCCTGCCCCCTCAGCGCGTCTCGCAAGGCATTTTCGTCGCTGATGTCTCCGACGATCAGCCTGGCGCCTTTCAAATCGCCGGCCTTCTCCGGTGAACGCACCAGCGCGGTGACCTCGTGCCGGCGCGCCAGCGCCTCGCTGACGATCAGGCGACCGGTCCCGCCGGTTGCTCCAAGAACCAGTATCTTCGATCGCGTGGTGCTGGCGCTTTCGTCGGTCGGGTTGTTCATGGATGCCTCCTTCAATGCCGGGAGGCCTCAAGGAGGCGCTCCCGCAGTTTTGGTTTTCGATTGATCATGGTCGTGTTCGGTCGGTGCCGGAGCCGTCAGGCGGCGGCCGCGATCTCGGCGACGAAGTTGCGATAAGAGCGCAGCGGACGGCCCAGCAGCGCGCTCAGACGCTCGACGTCGCCGGCCTCGGGGATCATTCCCTCGCTAAGGAAGCGCTCGCTCATCAGGCGCATGTCGAACGCCATCCAGCTCGGCATGAACTGCCTGAGGTTCTTCTCGAACCCGGCGGTGTCGTCGCCGCCATAGGCGATCGGACGACCCAGCACCTCGGACCAGATCGCCGCGGCCTTCGCGCCGGTCAGCGTATCGGGACCGACCAGGTTGATCCGGTCGGGCGGAAGCGGCGTGGCGGAGTTCTCGCGGCGAATGAGCTCGATGGCCGCGATCTCGCCGATGTCGCGGGCGTCGATCATCGCGAGCCCCTTGCTGCCGATCGGCATCGGGTAGACGCCGTATCCGGTCACGACGTCCTTGACCGTGAGGTCGTTGTTCAGGAAGTAGGCCGGGCGCAGGATGGTGGCCTTGAAGCCCATCTGCTCGATCATCCGCTCGACGCCGAACTTGCCGGCGAAGTGCGGCACGTTGACGTAGCGATCGCTGTGGATCACCGAGAGATAGACGATGCGCTCAATGCCTGCCTCTCGCGCCAGGTTGAGGGCAATCAGCGCCTGGGTGAATTCGTCGGGCACGACGGCGTTGAGCAGGAACAGGGTTGAGACGCCAGAGAACGCGCTGCGCAGCGAATCGACATCCAGCATGTCGCCCTTCGCAACATTGACGCCGGCCGGGAAGCCGGCCTTTGCGGGGTCGCGGACCAGCGCACGGACATCGGCGCCACGCTTGACGAGTTGTTCGACGACTTGGCGGCCGACCGTGCCGGTGGCGCCGGTAACGAGGATGGTCATGGGATCACTCCGGGTTGGGGTTGGAAGAACACACCCGCAAACTAGCGATCCACATTCGAGCCGATAGACGCTATATTTGGACGCATCGTCTCACTGGTGGAACAGATGGACCTGCTTGCCTTGGCTGATTTCAACCTTGTCGCCCGTTACGGAGGGTTCGGACGGGCTGCCCGGGCCACTGGGCGCCCGAAAGCCACGCTGTCCCGGCGCGTTGCGGAGCTGGAAAGCAGCCTTGAGCTGCGCCTGTTCGAGCGTGGAGCACGCATCCTGAAGCTCACGGAGGAAGGGCGCGCGCTGTATGAGCGGACGGGGACGTTGCTCACCGAACTGGAGCAGACCGCGGCTTTGATTGCTTCAGGCGGGGACAGACCGCGCGGCAGGCTGCGGGTCAGCGCGCCAGTGTTCTTCTCGCAGACCGCGATGGGCAAGCTCGCCGCCGGGTTCGCGCTCAGATATCCGGAGGTTCGGCTCGAGGTCACGACCGAAGACCGGGCCGTCGACATGGTCGAGGAAGGCTACGATTTGGTGATCCGCGTCAATCCAGACCGGGATGAAAGCCTGGTCGGGCGAATCTTCCTGCGCGATCGGCTGGTGGTGGTGGCGAGTCCCGGACTCGCGCGACCGGCGGACGACATCGCCGTCCCGGCGGTGGTGCGCGGAGCCGGCGGCCAGACGACATGGAATGTGGCCGTGCCAACCGGAACATCGCGCATCGCGGTTGATCCGGTTCTTCGCCTGTCAT
This sequence comes from Bradyrhizobium sp. Kon10, assembly GCF_055807395.1. NCBI lineage: Bacteria > Pseudomonadati > Pseudomonadota > Alphaproteobacteria > Hyphomicrobiales > Nitrobacteraceae > Bradyrhizobium > Bradyrhizobium sp. Kon10. Next base: position 35,598 of record NZ_JBVVOZ010000018.1, read on the forward strand.
CGCTCCTGATGGTCCGCGACGCCGTCCGAGCCGGCCTGGGTGCTGCACGGCTTCCCGTATCACTGGTCAGCCACGATCTGGCGGCGGGCACGCTGCTGCATTGGGGCGATGTCGACGCCCCGGAGATCGCGTTATGGACACTCTATCCGTCGCGGCGGCTGCTGAGCGCGCGCGTATCTGCCTTTCTCGACTATCTCAAGCAGGCCTTTCCGATGGGGACGCCTGATGAGCTGGCCGCCTATGTCGGTGGATGAGAGTCACTGGCTCTCCAATTCGGTCACCGTGATGCAGGTCTATCTCATCTCGCGATCAATCCGGGCGGCGGCTTGCGCATCTGGGACGCCTGCTCGTAGGCGTAGGCCAGACGCAGCAGCTTGTGCTCGCTCCAGGCGCGGCCTGAGAAAGTGACGCCGAGCGGATAGTCGGGCGTGTCTTTGCCGTCGTTTGTCCCCGAGACGAAGCCGCCGGGCACCATCACGCTGGGATAGCCCGCCTTGGCGGCGATTGCGGCGCCATAGGCGCCGGGGAACAGCACCGCATCGAGCTCGTGCTGGTTCATATAGGCATCCATGCCGCGCGTCCTGGCGGAGAGCAGATCCATGGCGCGCGCCGATTTGTACTCACGCTCGCTCAGATCGCCGCGGGTGAGATTGGCGGCGAGAAACAGGTCCTGGCCGAAACGCAGCGCCTTGTCGGCATTTGCCTCGTTGAAGGCGACGATGTCGGCGATGGTCTTGATCTCCGTGTTGGTCGCCCAATCCTTCAAATAGAGATTGAGATCGTGCTTCAGCTCGTAAAGGAAGACGATCCATTGCATGGTCGGGCTGCCCTTGTTGCGGCTCAGCGGATTGCGGTTGAGCACGGCCACGGTCGTGCCCGGTCCGGCGATCCAGCCGGCAGTCGGCATGCTGGCGCGGACGATGATCGCGCCGAGATCCTCCATCACCTTGATCGCCTCGGCGATCACCTCGATCCATTTGGGTGGCAGCTTGCCGTAGTAGGGATCGTTCAGCGGATCGGCAGGATCGCTCGGCACGCCGATGCGCGCGCCCTTCATCGCATCGGATGCGAGGCCGGCGGTGTAATCGGCGGGCCGCCGCTGGCGTAGCGTCACCGGGTCGAGCGGATCCTTGGCTGCCAGCACGTTCAATAGCAGCGCCGCGTCACGCACGGTGCGCGTCATTGGCCCCGCGGTGTCCTGGCTGTGCGCGATCGGCACGATCCCGGCACGGCTGATCAGCCCGACGGTCGGCTTGACGGTGACGAGGCCGTTCAGGCCGGCGGGGTGCAGCAGCGAGCCTGAGGTCTCGGTGCCGATCGAGGCCGCAGAGTCCGGTTGCCACGGCGACTGCCGAACCCGAGCTCGATCCCCCTGGAGACACCACCGGAATCTCGCGATCGTCCATCAGCGCCGGCGCATAAGGGTTCTTCACTTGGCCGCCCAGCGATGAATAGCCCGCGGGCATGTCCATGGTGAGCATGTTGGCGAACTCCGTCAGGTTCGCCTTGCCCAGGATCACCGCACCGGCCTTCCGCAGCAGCTTGACCACGGTGGCGTCGCGCTTGGCGCGCGCGCCCTCCAGCGCCAGCGAACCTGCCGTGGTCGGCTGCTTGTCAGCGGTCGCGATGTTGTCCTTCACGAGGATCGGGATGCCGGCCAGCGGCCGTTTGAGCGACGGCTTGATGTCGTCGAGCTTGCCCGCGATCGTCAGCGCGTCGGGATTGAGCGTGCGCACGGCATTGAGCATCGGACCGCTGCGGTCGTAAGCTTCGATGCGCGCGAGATAGAATGTGGTCAGCGCCGTCGCGGTAACGCGCCCGTCGGCCAGAGCATCGACGATGTCGCTCATCGGCGCGTGCTCGAACGCCAGCACGGTCGGCGTCTCGGCGCTGGGAGCCGCGGCGAGGCGAGCATCGCGGCGGGTTGGCTTCTTCATGATATGCCTCTTGGGCGGCCCCAAATATGCTACAAACGGTAGCATCAGGTTGGGTTGCGCGACAAGCTGATTGCCTGTGGCGGGCCTTGACATCCAGTTCTTTGCGAGTGGGAGCGAGCCATGGAATGCACGATCCGGCCCGCGATTGACGCTGACGCCGCTGACATCAGCGCGGTGATTTTGCGTGCCCTGCGTGAAACCAATGCGAAGGACTATACCAATGAGATCATCGAAACGGTCGAGCGCAGCTTCAGCCCCACGGCCGTGGGCGAGCTGATCCGGAAGCGCACGGTCTTTGTCGCCGTCATCGGCAGCCGCGTCGTTGGAACAGCCGGCCTTGACGGAAGCGTCGTTCGCACGGTCTTCGTCGCCCCCGATGTTCAGGGCCGAGGTGTCGGCAAGCTGCTGATGGCGGAGATCGATCGCACCGCGCGCGAGCGAAACATCCCTTCGCTGACCGTGCCTTCCTCGGTCACCGCCGAAACCTTCTACGCCCGGCTTGGCTTCCATGCGGTGCGCGACAGCTATCACGGTGACGAGCGCACGATCATCATGGAGCGACCGCTTCGAGATTCCATCGACTGATCCGTAGCCCGGATGGAGCGGAGCGCAATCCGGGTTGGTCGCCGTGGGAGACAGCGGCCCCCGGATTTCGCTTCGCTGCATCCGGGCTACGATCTTGATCCGCCCCGCCAGATAGATCACCATCGCGCATCTACCGCTCACACCAAGAATGGGCGAGGAAACGCCGATATGAACGCAACTCCCGGATTTGGGCTGGTCGAGCGGGCGCGGGCGATCGCGCCGCTGATTGCGGGCGAGGCTGACGAGATCGAGCGGATGCGGCGGCTGACGCCCGCGGTGGTGGGCGCGCTGATCGAGAACGGGCTCTATCGCGCGCTGCTGCCGCAGAGCCTCGGTGGATCGGAAGCGCCGCCCGAGATTTTCATGCAGATGCTGGAGGAGATCGCGAAGGCGGATGCCTCCACCGCCTGGTGTCTCGGCCAAAACAGCGTCTGCGCGATGATCGCAGCCGCCCTCGACCACGACACCGCGCACGAGATCTTCAACGCCGCGCCCGGCATTCTCGCCTGGGGCGCGGTTGCGCATGAGGCGCGCGCGGTCGAGGGCGGCTATCAGGTCACAGCGCGCTGGGATTTTGCCTCGGGCTCGCGCCAGGCGAGCTGGCTCGGCGCGCATGTGCGCATCCTCAGTGCCGACGGCACGCCACGGAAAAACGCCGACGGCTCGCCGGAGATACGCACCATCCTGTTTCCCTCTGCGAGCGCTGTGCTGCACGACGTCTGGCAGGCAATCGGCCTCGCGGGCACCGGCACCGATTCCTACGAGGTGCACGACCTCTTCATTCCCGATCGTTTTGCCGCGTTCCGCGACATGCCCGAGGCTTTGCGCGAGCCGGGGCCGCTCTACAGGCTCCCCACCGGTTCGACGTTCAGTCTCGGCTTCGCCGCAGTGTCACTCGGCGTCGCGCGCGCGACACTGGACGCCGCGATTGCGCTGGCGCGGGCGAAACATCAGTCTCTTGCAGCAAACGCGATGCGCGACAACCAGGCGGTCCAGGGATTGATCGGCCGCACCGAAGGGGATCTGCGCGCCGCGCGCGCCTATCTCTATGTCACGGCCAATGCGATGTGGCGCGACCTCTCTGCGACCGGCGCATTCAGTGCGGTGCATCGCAGCGCGGTTCGTCTCGCCGCGACCTGGACCATCCAGCAATCGGCCAAGGTGGTCGACACCGCCTATCACATGGCCGGCGCGACCGCCGTGTTTCGCAGCAACCCGTTCGAGCGGCGCTTTCGCGACATGCACGCCATCACCCAGCAGATCCAGGCGCGCGACACGCATTTTGAGGATGTGGGGAAGGGGATATTGTCGGCAGTTGAAGCGGGATAACAGCCATAAGGGCGCTGCGCTCCCTCCCCCGCTTGCGGGGGAGGGCTGGGGAGAGGGTGTCTCCGCAGTGGGACTCCCAGCGTGGAGAGAGCCCTCACCCGCGCCTGCGGCGCGACCTCTCCCGCAGGCGGGAGAGGTTAACTGAGAGGCCAGTACGTCCCTTACATTTGGAGATGCATTGAAGCAATGACCCAAAGGAACACAGCGCTCACGCCACCAGCGCCGCTTTCTCGCCGCCGTCGATGCCGCGCTGGGCGGCGAGCAGGCTGATGATCTCGGCATTGGGGCGGGCCTTGCTGAACAGGAAGCCCTGGCCTTCATCGCAGCCTTCGGCGCGCAGACAGCTCAGCTCGGCTTCGGTCTCGACGCCTTCGGCGGTGATGATGACCCCGAGACCTTTGCCGAGGCTGACGATGGAGCGGATGATCGCCTGCGATTCGCGATTGCTGCCGAGGTCGCGCACGAAGGACTGGTCGATCTTGATCTTGTCGAACGGAAAGCTTCTGAGATAGCTCAGGCTGGAATAGCCGGTGCCGAAATCGTCCATCGAGATGCGCACGCCGAGCGCGCGCAGGGCATGCAGCGTCGCCAGCACCTGCGCGCTCTTCTCGAGCAGCAGCGTCTCGGTGATCTCGAGCTCGAGCCGGCGCGGCGGCAGGCCGGAATGCTTCAGCGCGTCCGTCACCACCGAGAGCAGATTGCCGCTGCGGAACTGGAGCGGCGAGAGGTTGACGGCGACGCGGACGTCGTCCGGCCAGGTCACGGCATCGAGGCAGGCGCGGCGCAGCATCAGCCCGCCGAGCGGATTGATCAGCCCGGTGTCCTCGGCGACCGGAATGAATTCGGCCGGCGAGATCATGCCGCGCTCCGGATGCGGCCAGCGCACCAGCGCCTCGAAGCCGGTGATGCGCCCGCTCGAAAGATCGATCAGCGGCTGATAATACGGCCGCAGCACGTCGCCCTGGATCGCGTCGCGCAGCTCGACCTCGATCTTGCGGCGGCTCTGGGCTTTGGCATCGAGCGCGGCCTCGAAGAAAGCAAAGCCGCCGCGCGCATCCAGCTTGGCGCGCGACAATGCCATGTCGGCGCTCTTGAGCAGCTTTTCGGAATCATCGCCGTCACCGGGCGCCATGGCGATGCCGATCGAGGCGCCGATCACCACGGAATGACCGTCGAGCAGATAGGGATCCGCGATGGCCGCCAGCAGGCGCTTTGCCAGCAGCACGGCATCCTCGGGACGCGCCAGCCCGCTCTGCACCAGCACGAACTCGTCGGAGTTGAGCCGCGCCAGCGCGTCGTCCTCGCGCAGGCTCGAGCGCAGCCGCTTGGCGACGCCGCGCAGCAGCTTGTCGCCGACCGCATGTCCGAGCGTATCGTTGACCGCCTTGAAATTGTCGAGCCCCAGCATCAGCACCGCGACCTTGTCGGCGCTGCGGCGCGTATGTTGGAGCATATCGTCCATGATCTGGCGCAGCAGATTGCGGTTCGGCAGGCCGGTCAGCGCGTCGTGCTGGGCCATGAAGGCGAGCCGCGCCTCGGCGCGTTTGCGTTCGGTGATGTCCATCAGCGCGAGCAGCATCGCCGGCCGCCCGGCATAGGTCAGCTCGCGGGAATAGATCGCGAGATCGATCAGCGCGCCGTCGGCCTTGACGTGCTTCCAGGTGCGCCCGGCCTGCTCCTCCGCGGCGGGATCGACGGTCCAGGGCGGCGCGCTGTCGAACGCCTGCAAGGAGCGGATCGTCAGCTTCTCGAACTCGGTACGGCTATGGCCATAATGCGCGACCGCGGCATCGTTGACGCCGAGGATACGCTCGTCATCCAGCGCGCAGATGATCATGGGGACGGGGTTGCCGTCGAACAGCAGGCGGAACGAGGCCTCCCGCTGCTTCAATTCGGTGATGTCGACGCGCAGGCCGACGACGCCGCCGTCGTCGGTGCGGCGTTCCTCGATCAGGATGACGCGGCCATCCGACAGCTTCTGCTCGTGGCGCTTGCCCGGCTCGTGCAGCCTTTTCAGCCGCTCGGCGATCCACTCGTCCTCGTGGCCGGCCGCTTCCGGATAGTCGCCGCGGGCGACGCCGACGCGCAGCGTGTCTTCCAGCCGGGCGCCTTCGGCGAACAGATCGGCGGTCTTGCTGTAGATCTCGGCATATTGCTTGTTCCAAAGGACGTAGCGGCCCTCGGGATCGAGGATCACGATGCCCTGCGGCAGCATGTCGACGGCCTGACGCAGGTGGTCATGGGCTTTGCGTGCTTCCACGATCGCCGCGTCACGTTCGAGCGGCGGACGCGGCGCGCGCCCGAATCGCGGCTTGCACGGCCGTTGGCCGGTCCGAGCGAGCACGCCCCGCTTTCGCTTTTTTGGTGTTCGAGGCCCCAAACTCAACTTCATACGTCCCAGTCGCGCCCAGCGGCCGCAACTGTTGCGGGAAGTCTCTGAAAAAACAGTAATCTTGGGCGGGCTCGGCGCCACACGCCAGCGTCGTGCGGATCGCGCGAGACCGACTTTGTGCCTGTTTGCGAGGCGGCGCGGTGTCGGCGGGCGCCCCAAACCTGGTGCCGCGGCGCGATCGGAGAAGGCGCTGGCGCAAAATTGCGCGCTCGCCTGAATCCTTTCCGAAATCATGCGCGATTGCATACCGACGGCGGGCTCTCCTCACCCCGCGCACCAATTTTGGTCAATGCAGCACAGGGTTATCGCGCCGTTAAAAATCGGCTGGCTTAGGCGGAGAATTGCGGGTTTGGACGATATCTCAGCCGACGCCCTGATTCTTAATCCTGACGCAGCGTTGGGCTATAAGGATGGCAGCATGAGTCTCCGCCGAATCGCCCCTCTCCTGCTTGTCATGACGCTCCTGGCCGCCGGCGTCGCGCTGGCCCAGGACAAGGGCAGCGTGAACCCAAAGCCGCTGCCGCCACTGGCCAATCCGAACGATCCCAAGATCGGGGCCAAAGAGCTGTTCGCGCGAAAGCTGCTGCCCTCGGCGGGGCCGGCGCGCGTGATCGGCTCCTATGTCAAAGGCTGCATCGGCGGCGCCGTCGAGATGCCGCTCAACGGCGACAATTGGCAGGTGATGCGGCTGTCGCGCAATCGCTATTACGGTCACCCCGACATGATCGCGCTGCTCAAGCGGCTCGCGGCCAAGGCGCACAAGGACGCGGGCTGGCCCGGCATCCTGGTCGGCGACATCGGCCAGCCGCGCGGCGGCCCGGCGCTGTCGGGCCACGCCAGCCATCAGATCGGCCTCGACGCCGACATCTGGCTGACGCCGATGCCGGACCATCGCCTCTCGCGCGAGGAGCGCGAGGAGACGTCGGCCGTCATGATGGTGCGCGACGACCGGCTCGACGTCGACCCCAAGGTGTTCACGCCGGGTCACGTCCTGGTGCTGCGCGACGCGGCGCAGGAGCCGGCGGTGCAGCGCATCTTCGTCAATGCCGCGATCAAGAAGGCGCTGTGCCGCGAGGCCAAGGGCGACCGCTCCTGGCTGTCGAAGATCCGGCCGTGGTGGGGCCACGATTATCACTTCCACATCCGCATGCGCTGTCCCGCGGGCGCAACCGAATGTCAGAGCCAGCCGTCGCAATCCGAGGACGAAGGCTGCAAGCCGTCCGATCTCGCCTATTGGTTCAGCGACGGCGTGCTGCATCCGAAGCCGCCGCCGGAGCCGCCCAAGCCGAAGCCGCCGATGACGCTGGCGCAGATGCCAGCCGCCTGCAAGGCAGTGCTGCACGCGCCGGATGCGAAGCGGTAATTGATGCGCGCGGGGACGCCGCTTGCCAATACTCCGCCGTCGTCCCGGACAAGCGCGCCTAAGCGCGCGCAGATCTGGGACCCATACTCCCAGGGAGAAGGCGTAGCGCGGGCTGACAATTCCGAGTCTTCGCCAAATTGCTTCCTGTGGCTATGGATCCCGGATCTGCGCGCGCTTTAAGGCGCGCTTGTCCGGGATGACGGCTGGATGGTTGGTTCGTCTGATGGAAATGCGCTAGGATCAGCTTGCCGCCGTGCCGTAAGCCCGCGGCATCCCGGGACGCGCATCCCGCTCTCCAACAAAACTGACAGCAAGCCCGCAGCTTCGCGTGGCCAACGATGAGATTTGACATGCGCGTCCTCACCTTCCTCGCTGCGCTTTCGATCAGTGCGACCTCCGCCCTCGCCGCCGAGGAACCGAGCGGCTGCGACAAGTTCAAATGGCCGATCGAGCGCGAGCGCGCTGCGCTCACCGCCCCGGATCGTGTCAAGCTCGCGTCGGGCAGCGAGCAGGCGGCCCTGCCGTCGTCGGCGATCACGCTCGGACTGGTGACGCCCGCGGATGCCAAATTGCCCAGCCCACCCGAGCGCGCGCCGAAGGACGGCAGCTTTGCCGGGTTCACGAGCATCAAGACCGCGAAGGCCGGGCTCTATACGGTCAGCCTGTCCAGCGGGGCCTGGGTGGACGTGATCCAGGACGGGCACGCCCTCAAGCCGGTCGCCTTCAGCGGCGCGACCGATTGCGACGGCATCCGCAAGACCATGAAATACCAGCTGTCGGCGCAGCCTTTCGTGCTGCAAATCAGCGGCGCCAAGGACAATTCGCTCTCGATCGCGATCCTGCCGGCGCAATAGGCAAACGGTCGCCTTTGACCTGACGCCGCAGCCTGCTATCTTCGCAGGTGCGATATCCCGGCCGGCCGTAAGCCGTCGCAAGGACCCGTGGAACAGCGCTTCCGCCCGTCGCAAGCCAGACCCCACCCAACGCCAGTTGCGCGCGCGATCTCGCGCGCGGGCTCGGACGGAGCGCATCTGATGTTTCGTATTGCCGCACTTGTCACCGCTTTCGTGATCCTCGCGGGCGTGGGCCCCTCGCCTGCCGCCGCAGAGGACAAGACCATCATTGTGTTCGCCGCCGCCTCGATGAAGAACGCGCTCGACGAGGTCGACGCCGCCTACTCCGCCCGGACCGGCGTCAAGTTCAGCGTCAGCTATGCCGCGAGCTCGGTGCTGGCCAGGCAGATCGAGCAGGGCGCGCCGGCCGATGTGTTCGTCTCCGCCGACACCGACTGGATGGACTACGCGATCGCAAAGAAGACCATCAACGAGCCGACCCGCGTCAATCTGCTCGGCAACAGCATCGTGCTGATCGCGCCGAAGGATTCGAAAATCGACAACGTCACAATTGCGCAAGGCTTCGACCTGGCAAAGCTCGCCGGCGACGGCAGGATCGCGACCGGCGACGTGAAGTCGGTGCCGGTTGGCAAGTACGCCAAGGCTGCGCTCGAGAAACTCGGGGCGTGGCAGGCGGCCGAGCCGAAGTTCGCCATGGCCGAGAGCGTGCGCGCCGCGCTGACGCTGGTGGCCCGTGGCGAAGCCGCGCTCGGCATCGTCTATTCCACCGACGCCAAGGTCGAGCCCGGCGTCAAGATCGTCGGCACCTTCCCGGCGGATTCGCATCCGGCGATCATCTATCCGGTGGCCGCGACCACGACGGCGAAGGCCGAGACCAACGATTATCTGACGTTTCTGCGCTCGACCGCGGCGAAGACCATTCTTGAAAAATACGGCTTCAAATTCCTGATCAGCCCCACGACGTGATGTTCACCAGTTGATGTCCGAGATCTCGCCTGCGGAATGGACGGCGATCCTGCTCTCGCTCAGGGTCGCCATCATCGCGACGCTGGTGGCGACGCCGTTCGGCATCGCGCTGGCGTGGCTGCTCGCCCGCAAGGAGTTCTGGGGCAAGGCGGTGCTCGACGCATTGGTGCATCTGCCGCTGGTGCTGCCGCCGGTCGTGACCGGCTACCTGCTGCTTCTCACCTTGGGCCGCCGCGGCCTGGTCGGCGCTTTCCTGGCCGACCATCTCGGCATCGTTTTCGCGTTCCGCTGGACCGGCGCTGCGCTCGCCTGCGGCGTGATGTCGTTTCCGCTTTTGGTGCGCCCGATACGACTGTCGATCGAGGCGATCGACCGCCGGCTCGAGCAGGCCGCGGAAACACTGGGAGCTGCGCCTTTCAAAGTGTTCGTCACGGTGACGCTGCCGCTGGCGCTGCCCGGCGTGCTCGCCGGCATGGTGCTCGGCTTTGCGAAAGCCATCGGCGAGTTCGGCGCCACCATCACCTTCGTCTCCAACATTCCCGGCGAGACCCAGACGATCTCCTCGGCGATCTATTCGCTGATCCAGACGCCCGACGGTGATGCGGCCGCGGGCCGGCTCGTCATGATCTCGATCGTGCTCGCGCTCGGCGCGCTGATCGCCGCCGAATGGTTCGCCCGCCGCGCCACCGCGCGGCTGCACGGGAATTGACGATGCTGCGCGTCGACGTCGAAAAGCAGCTCGGTGAGTTCTCGCTGTCCGCATCCTTCAAAAGCGAGGGCCGCGTCATCGGCCTGTTCGGTGCGTCCGGGGCCGGCAAGACCTCGCTGGTCAACATGATCGCGGGCCTGCTGCGTCCCGACCGCGGCACCATCGTCATTGACGGCGAGACCGTGGACGACACCGCCGCCGGCATCCACATCCCCACCTGGCGCCGCCGCGTCGGCTATGTGTTCCAGGACGCGCGGCTGTTTCCGCATCTCAATGTCGCGCAGAATCTCGACTATGGACGGCGGATGAATCGCGTGCTGCCCGATCCGGCGCAGCACAAGCGCGTCGTCGACCTGCTCGACATCGGCGCGCTGCAAGGTCGCCGCCCCGGAAAGCTCTCCGGCGGCGAGCGCCAGCGCGTGGCGCTCGGCCGCGCGCTGTTGTCCAGGCCGCGCCTGTTGCTGCTCGACGAGCCGCTCGGCGCACTCGACGAGGGCCGCAAGCTCGAGATTCTGCCCTATCTGGTGCGGTTGCGCGACGAGGCCAACGTGCCGATGGTCTATGTCAGCCACGACGTCGCCGAATTGCGCCAGCTCGCGACCCAGATCGTGATGCTGAAGCAGGGGCGGGTGACGTCGCTTGGCGGGGTGAAGGTGCTGACGTGAGGGTGCAGCCCGCCGCCATCGTCATTGCGAGCGAAGCGAAGCAATCCAGAGTCTTTCCGCGGCGACAGTCTGGATTGTTTCGCTGCGCTCGCAATGACGGGGTTGGCTCCGGCCTGCCAAACTCAATGCGGGCTGCGTAGCGGCTAAACCCCCGCCACCGACGTCCAGAGATCCGCGAGCTTGCGCCGCAGCGCTTGCCGGCGCGTCAAGGGCGCGGGCGTTTCCTCGTCTTCCGGCAGGCGGAGGCCGACGACGTTGACGCGGCCGCCGGAGATGCTTCGCGCCACAAGCACGATCTCGTCCAGCGCGAGCTCGGCGCCCTCTTTCGGCGCGCGATCGAGGTTGATGTCGAACCAGTCGGCCAATGTCAGTTTGGCTTCGTCCTCACTCACCTTCACGCCGTAGATCTCGGCGAGTTCGGCCAGCGTGTGTTCGCCGGAGACCATGAAGTCGCCGAGCAGATGCGGGTCGGGCGCCGTGCTCGGCTGCATGTCGACGAAGAAGCGGTCGAGCGACTCGGCCTTTTCCGGCGGCGCCAGCAAATAGATGTAGTCGCCGGGCGCGATAGGATCGGCTTCGACGGGCGTCAAGATGTTCTCGTTGCGGATCACCAGCGTCGGCTTGGACCAGGACGGGATCAGGCCGCGGCGGAAATACAGGCTCTTGGGCCGCACCGGATAGCCGACGAGCTGCTGCTCGAGCTGGCCAGGCAGATCGAGCTCGACGCGGCGCGGCCCGCGCTCGGCGCGGGGCAGCGCCACGTGCAGCTTGCGCGCGGCGGGTGCCAGGGTCCAGCCTTGCAGCAGGAGCGAGATGATGACGACGACGAAGGCGACGTCGAAATAGAGATAGGCTTTCGACAGGCCAACCAGCATCGGGATCGAGGCCAGGAAGATCGCGACCGCACCGCGCAAGCCGGTCCAGGCGATGAAGATCTTCTCCCGCCAGTTGAAGCGGAACGGCGCCAGGCACACGAACACGGCAAGCGGCCGCGCCACCAGCATCAGGACGAATGCGACCCCCACCGCCGGCAGCGCACTGGCGCCAAGCCGGCTCGGCGAGACCAGCAGGCCGAGCAGCACGAACATCACGATCTGCGCCAGCCAGGTCGCCGCATCGAGGAAAGCCACCACCGAATTGTGCGCGCGCGTCGGCCGGTTGCCGATGACGATGCCGGCGAGATAGACCGCGAGGAAACCCGAGGCGTGCATGATCTGCGAGCCGCCGAAGATCACCAGCGCTGCGGTCGTGACAAACGGCGCATGCAGGCCCTGCGGCAAGGCCACCTGGTTGAGCGCGATGACGACCAGGCGCCCGCCGATCACGCCGACAATGGCGCCCAGCACCGCCTCCTGCGCGAACTCCGTCAGCACATGCGTGGCCGTGCCCGTTCCCAGCGAGATGTATTCGACCAGCATCAAGGTGAGGAAGATCGCGAAGGGATCGTTGGTGCCGGATTCCACTTCCAGCGTCGCACCGACACGCGGGCGCAGGCGCAGGCCCTGGGTATGCACCAGCAGGAACACCGCGGCGGCGTCGGTCGAGGCCACCACGGCGCCGACCAGCAGCGACTCGGTCCAGTTGAGGTCGAGGGCATATTTCGCGAACGGCGCCGTGATCAGCGCGGTCAGGAGCACGCCGACGGTTGCGAGCGTCACCGACGGCGCAAGCACGGTGCGGATGCTGGCAAAGCGTGTCCTTAAGCCGCCGTCGAACAGGATCAGTGCCAGCGCCACCGAGCCGACCAGATAGGTGGTGCGGACGTCGTCGAACTGCAGCTGCCCGGGTCCGGAATCGCCCGCCAGCATGCCGATCGCGAGGAAGACGAGCAGCAGCGGCGCGCCGAAGCGCAACGCAAGCAGGCTCGACAGGATACCGGCCATGATCAGGACGGCGCCGAGCAGAATGGCGATGCTGACGGAATCGAGAGAGGCCATCCACCTTCCGGTTACAAAGCGCTGGCAAATCGCTGGCAAATCACTGGAATGGCATCCTTATCGTCGGCAGACTCCCGCGCCAACATATTTTCTCCCGCTCGCGGCGATCTGCCCGTATTTTGCGGCCTTAACGCGCGTCAGAGGGCGGTGTATCGATGGTCCCGCCGCTGCCTTTGTGGGATTCTGCTTCTCCCTCGAATCAATTCCGACCGCTTCCCGACGAGACCTCGCGATGGACATGGACCTCAAAGACCTCATGGAGCTCGTGCAGACAACTGCGCGCGGCGTCGGGGCGGAAATCTCCTCGCCCTGGTTCTACCTGCAATTTGGTCTGATTCTGGTGGCGACCGGGATCGCCTATGCGGCGGAGGCCGCCGTTCGCACCCGCGTCGACATGACGTCGCTGGCGATGAGCTGGCCGCTGCCGCTGCGGCACTTCGTCCGCGTCATGGTGTCCAGCGCCTCGGCGGCGGTGTTCACCCTGGTCGTGATCATCTCGCGCATCGTGATGTACCATGCGACCTGGCCGAGCCGCAGCTATCTGCTGATGGTCGCCGCCAAGCTCGGCTTGGCCTGGCTCGCGATCCGCCTCTTGACCTCGGTGCTGCGCAACGAATTCATCGTCAAGCTGGTGTCGATCACGGCGTGGTTCGTCGCAGCGCTGTCCATCCTCGGCCAGCTCGATGCCACGGTCGAGCTGCTGGACTCCTATGCGATCGTGCTCGGCGGGTTGCGGCTGACGCCGCTGCTGGTGCTCAAGGCCGGAGCGCTCTTGATCATCGCGCTCTGGTTCACCAACGTCGCCAGCAATTTCGCCGAGAGCAAGATCAACTCGGCCTCCGACCTGACCCCGTCGATCCAGGTGCTGCTGGTCAAGATCATCCGCATCGGACTGCTCGCCATCGCGATCGTGATCGCGCTCGGAACGGTCGGCATCGACCTCTCGGCGCTCGCGGTGTTCTCCGGTGCCGTCGGTGTCGGCATCGGTATCGGCCTTCAGAAGATCGTGGCCAATTTCATCTCGGGTATCATCCTGCTCGCCGACAAGTCGGTGAAGCCGGGCGACCTCGTCACCATCGGCGACAATACCGGACGCATCAGCGCGATGAAGACGCGCTATATTTCCGTCGCCGCCGGCGACGGCCGCGAATTCCTGGTGCCGAACGAGGATCTGGTGACGCAGAAGGTCGTCAACTGGACCTATACCGACAAGAACACGCTGGTGAAGATCACCTTCGGTACCAATTACGATGCCGATCCGAAGCTGGTCTGCAAGCTCGCCATCGACACCGCGGCCGCCCATCCCCGCGCGCAGAAAGCCAAGCCGCCGAACTGCATCCTGACCGAGTTCGCCGAAGCCGGCATGAAGTTCTCGCTGACCCTCTGGCTCGCCGACCCCGACGGCATGGACAACGTCAGGAGCGACGTGATGCTGGCGCTGTGGGACGCCTTTAAGCGCGAGGGCATCCGGGTTCCCTATCCGGTCCGCGAAATCCGCGTCCGCGGCGGCGCGCTCCCGGTGGAAACCACCGTAGAAGTCCCGAATTGAGCCGGCTTTCGGGCGCATGCCCGCCAAGCTTGGCTTGCATGAAGGCCCGCGATCATTAAATTGGGGCCTGAAATCAGACCCTTGCGCCCACCTCGATACCGGCCCCGTGCCGAGAAGACCGCATCCGCATGAGCTACGTTGAAGCCACCGATACCTCGCTCCGCAAAACCGGACAGATCAAGCTGCATGGGCCGAGCGCGTTTGCCGGCATGCGCAAGGCGGGCGCGCTGGTGGCCAAGTGCCTCGACGAACTGACCGACATCGTCGGGCCCAGCGTGCCGACCGAGCGCATCGACCAATTCGTTCGCGACTTCGCCTTCAGCCACGGCGCCTATCCGGCGACGCTGATGTATCGCGGCTATCGCTACTCGACCTGTACCTCGCTCAACCACGTGGTCTGCCACGGCATGCCCGGCGACCGTCCGCTGAAGGAAGGCGACATCGTCAATATCGACGTCACCTTCATCCTCGACGGCTGGTATGGCGATTCCAGCCGGATGTATGCGGTCGGCCCGATCGCGCGCAAGGCCGAGCGGCTGATCGAAGTGACCTACGAAGCCATGATGCGCGGCATCGCCGCGGTGAAGCCCGGCGCCACCACCGGCGACATCGGCCACGCCATCCAGAGCTTCGTCGAGCCGCAGGCCATGAGCGTGGTGCGCGATTTCTGCGGCCACGGCCTCGGGCGCATGTTCCACGACGAGCCGAACATCATCCATATCGGCCGGCCCGGCGAAGGCGTGCAGCTCAAGCCCGGCATGTTCTTCACCATCGAGCCGATGATCAATCTCGGCAAGCCGCATGTAAAGATTCTCTCCGACGGCTGGACCGCCGTGACCCGCGACCGTTCACTCTCGGCGCAGTTCGAGCACTCCGTCGGCGTCACCGCCACCGGCGTCGAGATCTTCACGCTGTCGGAGCGGCACGGCGAGAAGCAGATCGGGTGAGCGTTTCGAGGCGCTGCCTGGACCGCTAGAGCAGCGGCACCGCAATTGGCGGTTGCAAAAGCGCCGGTCCGCGGCAATGCTGGCGGCCGATGCCCGCCAAAGCCGACCACGACAAGAGCAAGCCGGACGACGCGCCGCACTATCTCGGCCATCGCGAGCGGCTGCGTGAGCGTTTCTATAGCGCGGGGGCGGATGCGCTCAGCGACTATGAGCTGCTGGAGATGGCGCTGTTTCCGGCACTGCCGCGGCGCGACACCAAGCCGCTTGCGAAGGCGCTGATCAAGACCTTTGGTTCATTCGCCGAGGTCGTCCACGCACCGGTGGCGCGGCTGCGCGAAATCGAGGGCGTCGGCGAAGGCGCGATCAACCAGCTCAAGCTGATCGCCGCTGCTGCGCACCGGGTCGCCAAGGGCGAGGTCAACAGCCGCAACGCTCTGTCGTCCTGGAACGAGGTGATCGACTATTGCCGCACCAGCATGGCGTTTGCCGACAAGGAGCAATTCCGGCTGCTGTTTCTCGACAAGCGCAACCAGCTCATCGCCGACGAGGTGCAGCAGACCGGCACGGTCGACCACACCCCGGTCTATCCGCGCGAGGTGATCAAGCGCGCGCTGGAATTATCCGCAACCGCGCTGATCCTGGTGCACAACCACCCCTCGGGCGATCCCTCGCCGTCGCAGGCCGACATCCAGATGACCAAGGCCATCATCGACATCGCCAAGCCGCTCGGGATTTCCGTGCACGACCACATCATCGTCGGCAAGAGCGGCCACACCAGCCTGCGCGGGATGCGGCTGATTTAGTTGCCGCTCACGGTTCAACTGCGTGCCCGCTGGAAGCGGATGACCGCTCAGTAGCAATACCTGGGATCGACGGGGACATAGCGGCCGTCGGGGCGCTGCATGTAGCAGCCGCGCTGATAGGCGTAGTATCCGGAGCGGCGGCGCTCGCCTTCGGAGGCGATTGCGGCACCCGTGCCGGCGCCGACGACGGCTCCGATCGCCGCGCCACGGCCGCCGCCAAGCGCGCCACCAACGATCGCCCCACCGACGCCGCCGAGGATGGCACCGCCAATTGCATCCTGCGCCACTGCTTCATGGACCGGCATCGCCATGGCCACGGTCAGACACGCCGCAATTCCAAGACCACGAAGCATTCCAAGCCCTCCATTGTGCTGAAACACGTCATAGCGCCGCCAGCGGATTCGAGCCAGAACAATCGCAGATCGCGGGGGTTGACGCCGTGCGCGACGGCGCCGGAGTCCGGGCTCGAAGGCATCCCAGACCGCATGCGATGCAGCCGCCGCCAACATCATCTCAGGGCTTGACCCAGCGCTCCACGGCTTCGACGGTGTCGGCCGGCGTCGTGTTGAAACAGATCGCCGCCTCCGGTGCGAGCCGGTGGACCAGATTCACAATTCTCTCGAACAGCAGTAGCCGTTGCCTGGGCTCGCGCAGGCCGGCTCCGATGACGATGCAGTCGAAGCGCTCATCGCGCAACGCTGCCGTCACGCTGGCTTCCGCGGTCGCGTCGAGATCGATGAGGCAGCTTGTGACCTCGTAGCCGAGATCACGCAGGCGCAGGAGCTGCGCCTCGATATAGGTACGCACGAGCTCCGGCGTGAGCTGCGGAAACGCGCTGTAATCCGCACTTCCAGGCTCGATGCCGATCGCGAGGACGCGATTGACCAAGCAGGTCTCCTTGCCAAACAAACTCCATAGCTAACGGACGACCGGCCTTGCCGGTTCCCCGACTGGCGCAGTCGTGTCGTCGGCCGGCCGCTTCGGACTGCACTGCCGCAATCGGGGCTCTCGTGACCCTGGCCACAGCTGCTCCGCTGATTTCCCGCCGAGCGTGTAAGCCATTTCACATACCCCGGAGCGGCGGCCTGCCACATTCAGCGGGCCACGCCGAGAGCCCCTGCCCGCCGATGGCACGCGGCTCGCGCCTGACTTGCACGACGAACCAATATTTTATGAATTCGCGGGAGCGGGAAAATGGTGTCATTCGAGACTCTGAAGAGCGAATATGAGCGAAACTGGGCTAATCTCGAGATCCGGCCCGCACGCCTCGCCGAAGCCAACGCCGTCGCGCGCAAGGCGATCAATGGCAAGGCGAGCTATCAGCAGGTCGAGCGGCTGACCGGGGTGCCCTGGCACTTCGTCGCGCTGTGCCATTATCGCGAGTCCAATTTCGATTTCGACACCTATCTCGGCAACGGCGAGACGCTACATCGCGCGACATGCCTGGTCCCGAAAGGGCGCGGTCCGTTCGCCTCGTTCGTCGACGGCGCCGTGGACGCGTTGAGGATCGAGAATTTCGTCGGAACGCAGGACTGGGGCGCCGCGCGGACCCTGTTCAGGCTCGAGTGCTTCAATGGCCTCGGCTATCACGCCAAGGGCGTCAACTCGCCCTATCTCTATGGCGGCTCGACCCTCTACGGGCCGCCCGAGGCACGCGCCGGCAAATTCGTCGCCGACCACGTCTTCGACCCGGGCCATGCCGACTCCCAGCTCGGCACCGCGGTGATCCTGCATGCGATGATGTCGCAGGATTCCTCGATCACGCTCGACGGCAGCCCGCCGATCGCCGGCCGTTCCGAACCCGACGACGACATGGCGCCGTCGGTCCTGCTGATGCAGCAGACGCTCAACAAGCTCGGCGCCAATCCGCCGCTCGACGAAGACGGCATCTGCGGACCGAAGACCAAGGCCGCCGTCTCGCAATTCCAGCAACGCAACGGCCTGAAAGACACTGGCCTGCTCGACGGCACCACGATTGCCGCGATTACGAAGGCCACGCCGCCAGGACCGTTGGTACAGCCCGCTGACCTCTCCCAGATCCTCAAGCGGCTGGAAAACCTCACACAAGTGGTACCGCCAGCGGCGACAACACCGACGGGCACGACGTCGGGAGCATCGCCTGTCGAGCTGTCGCAAATCCTGAGCCGAGTGGAAAATCTCACTCAGCTCCTGCAGCCGGGCGCGGCGACGCCGACAGGTGCAACGCCGGTCGCGGGCCCGCTGACAGCAACGGCGCCCGGAGCGCAGCCCAACCAGCTCTCTCAAATCCTGAACCGGGTCGAGAGCCTCGCACAGCTGTTGCAACCGGGAGGAGCCACAGCGGCAAGCATACAGCCCGCGGCCAACAATGCAGTCAGCGTGCTCGAACGGCTGTTCTCTCTCGTCAGCAACTCGGCTCCCGCGCCCGGAACAGCGGCGGCGACAAGTCCGGTTGCGACCGATCAACTCAAACAGGTGGTCGACCTGCTCAGCGGTTTGCTCAGCAACAAGCCCGTCCTCGGCCAGGTCAATGGCGCGCTCGGCGACACCATCGGCAATCTCCTGAACGGCAAGAAAACCGCGCTCGGCATCGGCGGCTCGCTCATCACTGCGCTGCTCTCCGCGGTAACGGCAAGCCCGAACGCGGGAGGTCTTGCCGGGCTGTTCGGGACGATCGCCTCAGCGGTCCCGGGCCTGAGCCAGTTCGCGCTCCCGATCTCGCTGGCGCTCACAGCCTGGGGCGTGCTCGGCAAGATGGAGAAATGGGCGCAAGGCACCGCGCCGCCGCCCAAGCCGACATCCTAGAGAGGCTCGTCGCGGAGGGCCTCAGCGCGGCGCTGCATCAGCGCACGTTCGCGGCCGTTGGTCGCGAGCTGCGCGGCGGCCTCGAACGCCAGACGCGCCTCTGCGAGCCGCCCGAGCTTTTGCAGGAGGTCGCCACGAACCGCCGGCAGGTGATGATAGGCCGTCAGCGCCGGCGCGCCGGCGATCGCATCCACGATGTCAAGACCGGCCTGCGGTCCGTCGGCCATCCCGACGGCGACCGCGCGATTGAGCTCGATCACCGGCGAGCGCACCAGCCGCGCCAACTCGGCGTAGAGCTGCGCGATGCGCCGCCAATCGGTGCTTGCAGCCACATCCGCGGTGGCGTGACACGCCGCGATGGCGGCCTGAAGCGCGTAGAATCCGCTCGCGCCGCCGAGCTCGCCGGCGCGTTCGAGCGCGCGCAGGCCGCGACGGATCTGCAACCGGTCCCAGAGCATGCGATCCTGGTCCATCAGCAGAATGGGATCGCCGTTTGCATCGGTGCGCGCATGCAAGCGCGAGGCATTCAGGTCCATCAGGGCGACGAGGCCATAAACCTCGGGCTCTTCCGGCGCGAGAGCGACGAGCACCCGGCCCATGCGCAGCGCCTCGTCACAGAGTTGCGGCCGCAGCCATTCCTCTCCCCGCGCCGCGAGGTAGCCCTCGTTGAAGATGAGATAGACAACCTCCAGCACCGAGCCGAGGCGCTGTGACAACGCCTCGCCGCTGGGGGTCTCATAGGCGAGGCCGGATTCCGACAGCGTCCGCTTGGCGCGGACGATGCGTTGGGAGATCGTTGCTTCCGGCACGAGGTAGGCACGCGCGATCTCCGGCGTGGTCAAGCCGCAGATCATGCGCAGCGCCAGCGCCGCGCGGGCCTCGCGCGACAGGATCGGATGACAGGCCGTGAAGATCAACCGCAACAATTCATCGCCGATGTCATCGTCGAGCGCGGCATCGAAATCCGGCACGGTCGCCTGCTCCTGCAACATGTCCCGCGCCAGCATGCCGTGCTTGTCCGCGAGCATCTTGCCGCGGCGCAGATGATCGAGCGCCCGCCGCCTGGCGGTCGTCATGAGCCACGCGCCGGGATTCTCGGGCACGCCCATGCTTGGCCAGGCTTCCAGCGCCGCAACCAGCGCGTCCTGGGTCAGCTCCTCCGCAAGCGGCACGTCGCGCAGCATCCGCGACAGCGTGGCGATCAGCCGCGGCTGCACGACACGCCAATTGGCGCGGATGACGCGATCGATGTCGGCGGCGGTCATCGCCGCCGACCGGGGTGGACTGTCTCAGCCATCAGGCGTGGGCGGCTACCCCCGCGCGCGCGTCGACCTCGCAGGCCACGTCCACGCCCGGCGTCGCAAATGCCCGCAATTCACACGTGCCTTCCCAGCCCGGCATGTGGTCGAGGTGCAGCTGCATGAATTCCTTGGCCATCGTCAGGGCCTCCTCCTTGTCGCGCAGCTCGAATATCGCATAGCCGCCGATCACCTCCTTGGCCTCCACGAACGGGCCGTCGATGACGCTGAGCTCGCCATCGGCGACATGCACCCGCGCGCCGGTCGCGAGCGGCATCAGGCCCCCATTGTCGAGCATCCGGCCGGCCCTGATCTCCCGCTCGGAAATCCGCTGCATCGCCTCCATCAGCGCAGGTGACGGGCCCATAGGGGGCTTCGGGGAGGTGACGATGTACATGAAGCGCATGCAAAACTCCTGTTGAGGCGAGACGCCGCCGTTTCGGCCGCAAAATCAGCTCGCTAGGGAGATGACGGTCCAGCCGACGCCAGATCGACACAAGTCATGAAAAAATTCGAAAGCCGGGCGGCGCCTACTGCCGCAGCAGGATCAGGGGATCGGCAGTATCGGGCACGCGCCGCCACTGCGCGTTGTCGTCGGCCTCGAACTGCCAGGCCTCGCCCGTCTTCGACAGCAGGATGATTTGGCCGCGCTCCAGCCGCCATTGGGTCGGGTCGAACTGCGCAATGGCCGCGTCGCATTTCGGCTTGAGGAAGACCTGGAAATTGTCCGGGCCGGCTTCCGTGTTGGTCAGCGTCAAGCCGCAGACCGGCTGACCGTTGCCGCGCACGATCGACCAGTCGCCGATCATCTGGTCCATCGACTTGGCCATCGAGCGGGCGGCGGCGAGGTCTTGCAGGATGTAGACGCCCTCGCCCTGCCGCAGGCCTTCGAAAATGCCGGCCTCGACCTCGGTGAAGTCGATCACGGATTCACCGGTCGCATCCTGCAGGCGAACGATGTCGAGACCCCTGACGCTCCAGGCGACGATGTCCTTGGTGAACGGCAGCGCGGTCTTGCAGGCCGGCTCCAGCTCGAGCTTGAAACCCTGCCCGGTGGGGTCGGCTTTCATGGTGACGACGCAGGTCTTGCTGCGTTCGGTGGTCGAGAGCTCCCACTGCCCGACCATCTCTTTCTTCAGCGTCGTCGCATCCTGCGCCCGCGCAGCGCCGATTGCGGCAAGAGATGCCGCGACCGCCAATGCGAAGACCCGGACAGCGATCATCAGCGCCCCTTGACCGGCGTTTCCGCAACCGGCGTCAGCGGCGCCTTGCCGGCGAACCAGGCCTTGAGATTGTCGACCACGAGCTGGTCCATCGCGTTGCGCGTCACCACCGACGCCGAGCCGATATGCGGCAGCAGGATGACGTTCTGCATGGTCTTGAGCTCGTCCGGCACGTTGGGCTCGGCCGCGAACACGTCGAGGCCGGCGGCGAGGATGGTGCCGGACTTCAGTGCCTGCACCAGCGCCGGTTCGTCGACGACGGAGCCGCGCGCCACGTTGATCAGCACGCCGCGCGGGCCGAGCGCCTTCAGCACCTGGGCATTGATCATCTTTTCGGTAGACGCGCCGCCGGGCACGATCACCATCAGCGTGTCCACTGCCTTCGCCATCTCGATCAAATCGGGATAGTGCTTGTAGGAGACGTCCTTGGACGGATTGCGCGTGTGATAGACCACGGGCACCAGCGACGCATCGAGGCGGCGTGCGATCGCTTGGCCGATCCGGCCCATGCCGACAATGCCGACCTTGCGGTCGCGCAACGAGCCGACGCTGAGCGGATAGTTCTGCGTCTGCCACAGGCCGGAGCGCACATAGCGGTCGGCCTTGATGAATTCGCGCAAGGTGGCGAGCAGCAGGCCCATCGCGACGTCGGCGACCTCCTCGGTCAGGACATCAGGCGTATTGGTGACGACGATGTCGTGCTCGGCCGCATATCTGGCATCGACGTGGTCGTAGCCGACGCCGAAGCTCGCGACGATCTCGAGTTTCGGCAATTGCGACAGCGAATCCTTGTCGGCGCGGACGGTATGATAGGTCACGGCCATGCCGCGGATCTTCTCGCGGACCGCCGGCGTCAACCGCTCGAGATCGCCTCGCGTCTCAGCCTTGTGCACGACGAAATGATCGGAAAAACCGTTCTCGAGGATCGGCCGCACCGGCCCATAGATCAGGAGGTCGATCTTGTCGGACGAAATCGAACCGGCGGTCATCAATTTTCCTTTCCAAGCGCGCTCTCGTGCCAGCGCCGTAAAACGAGGTGGGAAACTAGCGCCAGCACCCCATAGATGACAATCCCGGCCAGCGACAACAACAGCAGCGCTGCGAACATGCGGGGTATGTTCAACCGGTAGCCGGATTCGGCGATTCTGTAGGCCAGCCCGGAGCCTGCGCCCGCCGTTCCCGCCGCAATCTCGGCCACGACAGCGCCGATCAGCGACAGTCCACCGGCAATGCGCAGGCCGCCGAGGATGTAAGGCAGCGCCGCCGGCAGCTTCAGGAAACGCAGGGTCTGCTGTGGCGAGGCGCCATAGAGCTGGAACAGTCCCGCGAGGTTGCGGTCGACCGAATTCAGCCCGAGCGTGGTGTTGGACAGCACCGGAAAAAAGGCGACGATGAAGGCGCAGACGACGACCGCGGTCTGCTGCTCCAGATAAATCAGCAGCAGCGGCGCGATCGCGATCACCGGCGTGACCTGAAGCACGACGGCGTAGGGGAACAGCGAATATTCCACCCATTTGGACTGGTTGAACAACAGCGCCAGCGCGATGCCGCCAAGGCTCGCCGCGACAAAGCCTTCCAGCGTGGTCAGCAGCGTGGTCGCGAGCGATTGCGACAGCACCGCCCAGTCCTTGATCAGCGTCAGGAAGATGGCGGACGGCGCCGGCAGCACATAGGGCGGGATCTCCTTGACGCGAACCACGAGTTCCCAGACCATCAAGCCGGCGGCGAACACGATGACGGGCAGCACGAAGCGTACCGCGCGTTGCGCGCCGGACGGTCTGGTAGTCATGGCGGGCTGCGCGTTCATAGCACCGACTGCCCCAAATAGGACGGCGCCAGCGCGGCCGACACTTTCCGGCAATAATCGGAATAGGCGACCGAGGTGCGAAACTCCTCGGCCCTCGGCTCGATTGTCTCGATGCGGATGTCAGCCTGAATGCGGCCGGGCCGCGCCGTCATGACCACGACGCGTTGCGACAAATAGACGGATTCGAACACCGAATGGGTGACGAAGATGATGGTCTTGCGCAAGCCGCGCCACAGCGCGAGCAAATCGTCGTTGAGGCGAAAGCGCGTGATCTCGTCGAGCGCTGCGAACGGCTCATCCATCAGGAGGATATCGGGATCAGTGACGAGCGCACGCGCCAGCGACACCCGCATCTTCATGCCGCCCGACAATTCGCGCGGGAAGGCTTCGGCGAAATCCGCAAGCCCGACGCTCGCCAGCGCCGCGTCGGCACGCGCGCGGGCCTCGGCTTTCGGGATGCGCGCAAGCTTCAAGGGCAACCGGACGTTTTCGCGCACGCTGGTCCAGGGCATCAGGGTCGGCTCCTGGAACACGAATCCGATACCATGGCCCGGCTGCTGCGGGCCCTCGCGATGCGCGACGCGCAACGCGCCGGACGACGGTGCAGCGAGCCCCGCGATCAGCCGCAGCGCGGTCGACTTGCCGCAGCCGGAAGGGCCGAGCAGCGAGATGAACTCGCCCTTGCGCACGGCGAGATCGAGCGGGCCGAGCGCCATGACGCCATTGTCGTAAGCCTTGGTCACGCCGCGCAGGCTCACGGCGAGCGCCGTCAGGCCGGCTTCGACCCCGGGCGAGGTCTTGCCCTCTACCATTGCGCGTTGGATGTGAGTTGCTGAGCCGAGCTGCCCACCTCTCCCCAACGGGGAGAGGTCGCGCCGAAGGCGCGGGTGAGGGGGCTCTCGTCCCACGAGAAAGCATAAGCCCTCACCCGGATCGCATCTGACGATGCGATCCGACCTCTCCCTGCGGGAGAGGTGAACTGCGCCGCGACATATCGATCCAGCCGCAGCATGCGTTACGGCTTGCTCGGGCGCAGCTCGACGCCGACGCCCTTGTTGACGAAGCGCAAGGTGTAGGACTTGCGGAAGTCGAGATCGGGCTTGACCACACCGGCCTTCACCATCTTGTCGAAGAAGGAGGTGTAGCGCTCGTCGCTCATCGCGCCGATGCCGTTGCTCAAGGACTCGCCGGAATCGACGATGCCGTATTGCTTCATCTTGGCGACGGAATAGGCGAGCAGCTCGTCGGTCATTTCCGGATTGAGCTTCTTGATCATGGCGTTGCCGGCGGAACTGTCGCCATAGATGTAATTGTACCAGCCGACGATGGAGGCATCGACAAAGCGCTGCACAAGATCGGTTTTCTTCTCGACCATGTCGCGGCGGGTCTCGATCAGCGTCGAATAGGTGTTGAAGCCGTAATCGGCGAGCAGCAGCACGTTAGGCTTGAAGCCGGCCGCCTTCTCGACGGCGAACGGCTCCGACGTCACGTAACCCTGCATCGCGCTCTTGGGATTGGCGATGAAGGGCTGCGGATTGAAATTGTAGGGCCGGACGTTCTTCTCGCTGAAACCATATTCGGACTTGAGCCATTGGAAATAGCTGGTCATGCCCTCCTTGGAGACGAACAAGGTCAGCGGTTTGAGATCTTCGATCTTGCTGACCTTGGCGTCCGGCTGTGTCAGCAGCACCTGCGGATCCTTCTGGAAGATCGCGGCGATCGTCACCACGGGGACGTTGTTGGCGACTGCATCGAACGACATCAGCGTGTTCGCGGCCATGAAGAAATCGATCTTGCCGGCGATCAGCAGCATCCGGTTGTTCTCGTTCGGACCACCCGGAACGATGGTGACGTCGAGGCCGTACTTCTTGTAGGTGCCGTCGGCGACCGCCTGGAAGAAACCGCCGTGCTCGGCCTCGGCGACCCAATTGGTGCCGAAGCTGACCTTGTCCAGGGTCTCGGCGCGCGCCGGGACGACCGAGACGAATACGGCATAAAAGGCAACCGTTAACGCTCGCCAGAGCTGAATGAGGCGCATAATTGGACTCCGTCGATCGCTTCTAGCCGACACCAAACCAACGCGATAAAACCGCAAGACGTTCGGGGACGCGAACCGGCCGGCCCGCGTCCCTCCATAACACCAAAATACGTGACAAATTCGCGCAAAGAAACCTCCAGGGAAAACTTGCAAGGAAAACTTGATGACGCCTTCCCGCGACTGGACCGAGATCCGCTGGGCCGATGCTGGCGCTGCGGACATATCGCGCTGGATCGCGGTGCTGCCGCTGGCCGCGACCGAACAGCATGGGCCGCATCTGCCGCTCGAGACCGACGTGCTGATCGCGGAGGCGTATCTCGCGCGCGTGCGCGAGCTCTTGCCCGAGACCATTCCGGCCAGTTTCCTCCCCGTTGAACCGGTCGGGATTTCCACCGAGCACATCGAGTATCCGGGCACGCAGACACTGCCGACCAACGTGGCGCTGGAGAAGTGGACCGCGATCGGCGAGGACATCGCGCGGCTCGGGATGAAGAAGCTCGTCATCATCACCAGCCATGGCGGCAACAGCGCGGCGATGATGCTGGTCGCGCAGGATCTGCGCGCGCATCATAAGCTGTTCGTGGTGACGACATCTTGGTCGCGGCTGTCGGGCGCGGACCAATTATTTCCGGCCGATGAAGTGCGCCACGGCATTCACGGCGGCGCCGTCGAGACCTCGATCATGCTGTCGCGCTATCCCGATCAGGTGCGCATGGATGCGATCGCAGATTTTCCCGCGAGCAGTCTCGCGCTGGAAAAGCAATATCGCTGGCTGTCGACGCAGCGGCCGGCGCCATTCGCCTGGCAGGCGCAGGATCTCAACGCCAGCGGAGCTATCGGCAATGCGACCCTTGCTGTCGCTGACAAAGGCGGGCAACTCATCGAGCACGGCGCGCGCGCCTTCTGCGAGTTGCTTGCGGAGGTCGATAACTTCGACGTGAACAGGCTCGCCAAGGGACCCCTCGGCTAGGCACCATCCATCTGGAATCATTCAGGAATGAGCCGAGATCCGAGACTGGTGCGAGCCGCTTCGAACCGGTTCGGGCAAGGCTCCGTCCAATGGGGCACGCGGACCACAACGGACCCGCCCTCAACCCGGATGAGTTTCAAATGTCGATCAAGACCAAAATTGCCGCTGTCGCTCTCGCTGCCCTCGCCGTGACCGGCGGCATCGTAACCACGACGTCGCAGGCCGAAGCCAAGCCGATCGGCTGGGCCATCGGTGCCGGCATCGCCACCGCCGCCATCGTCGGCACCGCGGTCGCTGCGAGCAGCCAGCCCTATTATTACGGCTATCACCGTTGCGGCTGGGTCGCCCAGTACAACGCCTTCGGCCAGTACGTCGGCAACGTTCGCACCTGCTATTGATGTGAGAACCTGAGGCCGATCTCACGTGGATCCCGCGTCCGACACGGGCGCCTCATCCACCCCGTGTCGTGCCCCCGACCCCGCCCGGCTGTCCCCCCGGGCGGGGTCAACCGTTTTGGCGACCAGAATTTGTTGCAGTCCCGTCACACAAGGATGCGAACCATCTTCCACGACATTCTGTACTCGTTGCTATTAAGAACCATTCGCAATAAGGTTTGCAGCAAGCGCAGGGGCTTGGGACTAAATCCCCTTGCATCGAGATCATCTCGTCGGATCGGACAATCAGCCGGACCCTGATGACAGGAGCGCCGCGAATCGGCAGGGATGTCGGGGCGGCTGAGGCATATTCGCGTTTGGGGGCGTGCGTTGACGTTGAGAGGGCATCGACACCGGTACTTGCGGACGGCCGCGGCGGTCGCCACGGGCGTGCTGGTGCTGCCGAACCCGAGCCTTGCAGCCGACCTGCCGCTGAAGGCACCGGCGCTGAGGGCGGTCTATGACTGGACCGGCCTCTATATCGGCGCGCATACCGGTTTCACCCGCGGAACGTCCTCGGCGACGTTGACCGATCCCACGGTCGCCACCGACAAAAATGTCTTCACCGGCGCGACCGGCGGCGTGCAGGCCGGCTACAATTGGCGCCTCAACTCGGGCCTGCTGCTTGGTGTCGAAGGCGACATCTCCTTTCCGAACTATTTGCCCTCCAACCACGTGGTGTCGTCGGCGACCACCGCGCTGTCAAGCGCGGAGGAGCGCTGGGATTATGTCGCAACTCTGCGCGCGCGCCTGGGCTACAGCACCGGCGCCTGGCTGTTCTACGCGACCGGCGGCGCGGCCTTTGCCGGCGAACGCTTTCTCTCGACGCCCACCGGTGGCAACGAAGACAAGGTTCTGAACACGCGGTTCGGCTGGGTGGCCGGCGGCGGCGTCGAATACGCCTTCGCACCGCATTGGAGCGCGCGGCTTGAATATCTCTATAGTAAGTTCGAGAACGCCAACGTCACCTTCCCCACGGGCGCGCAATATTCGTCGTCGATGGACTTCCAGAGCCTGCGGATCGGGCTCAATCGCAAGATCGATTGGCCGGGCGTGCCAAGCTACGATCCCAAGAGCTCGCTGACCGATACCGAATCGGATCGCTGGGAGATTCATGGCCAGGGCACTTATCTGCCGCAGGGGTATCCCTCCTTCCCTGCCCGCTACAGCGGCGCGAACTCCCTGTCGCCTTCGGCGCAGGCCAAGGCGACCTGGAGCAACAGCCTGTTTCTGAACGCGCGGCTGTGGGAGGGCGGTGAGGTCTACTACAATCCGGAGCTGCTTCAGGGATTTGGGCTGAACGATACGGTGGGCGCAGCCGGTTTCCCGAGTGGCGAAGCGCAGAAGTCGAACTTCCCCTACCCGCACTACAACACCTCGCGTCTTTTCCTGCGCCAGACCTTTGGCTTTGGCGGCGAGCAGGAGGAGCTTGCGAGCGGCCAGTTGCAGCTTGCAGAGAAGGTCGACGTCTCCCGCCTCACGCTGCAGGCCGGCAAGTTCGCCGTGACCGACGTGTTCGACGGCAATGCTTACGCCAAGGACACGCGCAAGGATTTCATGAACTGGTCGATATGGGCGCCGGGCGCCTTCGACTATTCCGCCGACAAGGTCGGACTCACCTACGGCGTCACCGCCGAGCTCAACCAGAAGCAATGGGCCGTGCGCAGTGGCTATTTCCTCATGGTCGCGGAATCCAACTCAAATCATTTCGACACCAGGGTGCCGGAGCGCGGCCAATACGTGGTCGAGCTCGAGACGCGCTATTCGCTGTTCTCGCAGCCCGGCAAGATCCGGACCATGGGTTGGATCGACAGCGCCAATATGGGCAGCTTCCGCGAAACGCTGGACAATCCCGCGCTCAACCTCGACATCACGCAGACCCGGCGCGGCCGCATCAAGATCGGCTATGTCGTCAATCTCGAACAGGCCATCACCGACGATGTCGGACTGTTCGGCCGCTGGAGCTGGAACGACGGCAAGACCGAAACGCTCGCCTTCACGGATATCAACAGCAGCCTGTCTGCCGGGCTGTCGATCAAGGGCGCGAAATGGGGCCGGCCCGATGACGTGATCGGCATCGGCGGCGCAGTCAACGCCATCTCCCAAGACTATCGCGATTTCCTGACCGCCGGCGGGCTCGGCGTTCTCGTTGGCGACGGCGCCCTCAACTACCGCAAGGAGCGCATCCTCGAAACATATTATGCCTACGCGCTGAACAAGAATCTCACCCTCACCGCCGACTACCAGCTCATCGTCAACCCCGCCTACAACGCCGACCGCGGGCCGGTGTCGGTGATCTCAGGCCGGCTGCACGGCGAGTTCTGAGCGCGGCCGGCTACCCGCTCCTTACGCGGCCCGGATCGCGTCCAGGAATTTTCCGACCTCGACCTTGAGGCGGCTGCTCTCGCCGGACAGCGACTTCGCTGCCGCGAGTACATGGGAGGACGCCGATCCGGTCTGGCTTGCGCCGCGCTGCACATCGACGATGCTTGCCGAGACCTGCTGGGTGCCCCGCGCCGCCTGCTGCACGTTGCGGGAGATCTCCCGCGTTGCCGCGCCCTGCTCCTCGACCGCCGAGGCAATCGCCGAGGCGATCTCGGACATGCGGGTGATGGTATCGCCGATGGTCTTGATCGCGCCGACGGAATCGCCGGTCGCCGTCTGGATTCCCGTGATCTGCTGGCTGATCTCGCCGGTGGCCTTGGCGGTCTGCTCGGCGAGCGCCTTGACCTCGGACGCCACTACGGCGAAGCCGCGTCCGGCCTCGCCGGCGCGCGCCGCCTCGATGGTGGCGTTGAGCGCGAGCAGATTGGTCTGGGCCGCGATCTGGCTGATGAGTTCGACGACGTCGCCGATGCGGCCGGCGGCCTTGGCCAACTCGCCGACATGGTCGTTGGTCCGCCCAGCCTGCTGCACCGCTTCGCCGGCGATGCGGGCCGAGTCCTGGACCTGCCGGCTGATCTCGTCGACTGAGGACGCCATTTCCTCGGCGGCCGCGGCAACGGTCTGAACGTTGGTGGAGGCCTGTTCCGACGCGGCCGCAACCGTCGCCGTGACCTGCTCCGACTGCTCGGCCGTGCTCGTCAGCGTTCCCGCGGATGTCTCCAGCTCCGAAGATGCCGAGGACACGGTGTTGATGACGTCGCCGATCATGGCTTCGAAGTCGCGCGCGATCTGGTCCATGCGCTGGCTGCGCCTGAGCTTTGCCTCGGCCTCGATTGCGGCGGCCTCGTCGGCGGATTTCTGGGCGACGAGCGAGTCCTTGAAGTGCTGGAGCGAGCCCGCCACCTGGCCGATCTCGTCATTGCGGCCGGTTGCGGGAATCTCGACCGTGTGCTGTCCGGCGGCGAGCGCTGCGATCACGTCGGCGATCCGGCTGAGCGGCGTCACCACGCGGCTGCGCAGCATCATGGTCACGCCGCCGAGCGTCCCGAGCAGCGCCAGCACCGCCACGCCGGCGAGCGCGAGCATCGCCAGCGCGCCATCCCGCGCGGCCGAGGCGCGGTCAGCCGCTTCCGCCAGCGCGGCGTCACGCACGCCGTAGAACATCTGGATCGCCGGCACGATGACGTTCGCCAGCTCGTCGGCGTTGATGCCATACTTGCCGTCGCTATGGGCCGCGGGCATCTCCTTGTCCACGACGAGCGCTGCTTTGCCGAAATAGGATTCCGTCGCCGCCTTCAGCGCGGTGGCAATGCGAGGCGGGCTTCCGAGCTGGTCGATGCCGGCCTCGATGCGATCGCGGTCGGCCTCGACACGCCCCTGCATGCGATCCATCAGCGAGAATTCGGCCGTGGTGAGCGGTCGATGCGCGCTCAGCGCCGGCGACAGCGACGCGGCGCGGCTGCCGGCCGAGACGCGCAGATCCTGTGCGGTCCGCGCCAGGCTCAACAGCGCAGCAAGCGAGGAATCGGCGTTGATGACCTCCGCTTCGAGCCGGTTCATGATCGGCTCGATATTGCCGATGACCTCGGCAACGCCCGGCAGGAAGCCCTTGATCACGGCGCTGTCGCGCGCCGCCAGCGGAACGGCCATCGCACGATCTGCCGCAGAATAGATGTCCTTGAGCCGCCGCGCGGTACGGTCCAGCTTTTCGATCATCGGTCCGGAATCATTCAGCACCATGAGGGCGCGCCTTGCGCCCTCGAATGCGGCATCGGCCGCCTTCGCCGCCTTCGCGGCAGCTTCGGTCTGGGGCTGGGTCGCAGGTCCCTCCTGGAAGATCGGGGAGATGTAAGGGGCGCGAAGGCTGGCGACCTGTTGGCTCACCATCAGGGTCGCACCAAACGCCTCGACCGTCTTGATCGCGTCGGAGCGGTTCGTGAAAATGCGCGTCTGGGGTACGAGCACCTCGGCGCCAAGGATGACTGCAAATACCGTCACCGTCAGCATCGACAGCGCGAAGAGCTTCCCAATTCGCATCGTGGTCCCCGAATACATGTCTGCAATGCCGGGAAAATAGCGGCTGCGGGCTAAGGCCCCGTTAAGCAAGGGCAGCACCGTAGTTCCGCGGGGCTGTTCGAGAGCTCCGGAGCCGGGCGGAGGTTCCCCGGCATTGCGTGTGCGACAGAATTGGCCGGCAATTGCGCGCCAAATACCTATATCAACGCTTGGTCGCGCCACCAGCGCCACGCCCACTTACCTCGGAACATCAATGCTCTCGGTCGAACTCGTCGTCGTCGTGGTCCTGATCGTCATCAACGGCCTGCTGTCCATGTCCGAGCTGGCCGTGGTGTCGTCGCGTCCGGCCCGGCTCTCGATGCTCGCCGCCAAGGGCGTGCGCGGCGCCGAGCGGGCGCTGCGTCTTGCGGCCGATCCCGGCAAATTCCTCTCCACGGTGCAGATCGGGATCACGCTGGTGGGTGTACTCTCGGGCGCGTTCTCGGGCGCGACGCTCGGGCAGCGGTTGACGCAATGGCTGCTCGAGCTCGGGCTGTCGGTAGGCATCGCCGACATCGTCGGCGTCGGCATCGTGGTCACGCTGATCACCTATGCGACCCTGATCGTCGGCGAGCTGGTGCCAAAGCAGGTGGCGCTGCGCGATCCCGAAAGCATCGCGGTCAAGGTCGCACCCGCGCTGGACTGGCTGGCGACGATATCGCTGCCGCTCGTTTTCCTTCTTGATATTTCAGGCAAGCTGATCCTTGCGCTGCTCGGCCGCGGCGGCAAGGCTGAGGAAAAGGTCTCGGAAGACGAGATCCATCATCTCGTCAGCGAGGCCGAGAACGCCGGCGTGCTCGAGCCCGGCGAGAAGGAGATGATCGCCGGCGTGATGCGGCTCGGCGACCGGCCGGTCGGCGCCCTGATGACCCCGCGCACCGAGGTGGACGAGATCGACCTCAACGATGATCCGGAGACCATTCGCAAGATCATCGCGGAGAGCCCGCATTCGCGCTTTCCCGCTTCAGACGGCGACCGCGACCAGCCGCTCGGCGTGCTCCAGGCCAAGGACCTGCTGGTCGCCTATATGAACGACCGCACGCCCGACCTGCGGCCGCTGGTCCGCGAAGCGCCGAGCATTCCCGCCTCGGCGGATGCGCGCGATGTGCTCGCGATCCTGAGGGCTGCGCCGGTCCATGTCGGGTTCGTTTACGACGAGTACGGCGCCTTCGAAGGCGTGGTCACGGCAGCCGATATTTTGGAATCGATCGTCGGCGCCTTCCATTCCGAGGAAGGCCCGCCGGAGCCGGCTTACGTCAGACGCGCGGACGACTCGCTGCTGGTCTCAGGCTGGATGCCGGTCGACGAATTCGGCGATCTGCTCGGCATCGAACTGCCGCCGCACCGCTATCACACCGTGGCCGGCCTGGCGCTGCAACAATTCAACGCGCTGCCCAATGTCGGCGACGCCTTCGATTTCGGCAGCTGGCATATCGAAGTGGTCGATCTCGACGGCCGGAGGATCGACAAGATTCTGGCAAGCCGGCGCAGCGAGGCGGAGGCGGCGTGAGTTGGCGGGCGTTGAAACTCTTCCCTTCTCCCCTTGTGGGAGAAGGTGGCGCGAAGCGCCGGATGAGGGGTCTCTATCCGCTCAATCAATTGATGGTTGGAGTGGCCGAGACAACCCCTCACCCGTCTCGCCGCTACGCGGCGAGCCACCCTCTCCCACAAGGGGAGAGGGAAAACAGCCTCACCCAAACCTCACCCCAATCCGCTTTTCCTTGCGCCAGACCACGGTACACGCCAAATGCACTGCGTCGGCCTGAATGACCAGGGTGAAGTGCTCGGGGATGCCGAGCGGGCTGGTGACGTCGAGTGCTGCGCCGGTCTCCGAGAAATTGCGGACCGTGCAATCGATCGCGCCGCCGCCGAACTCGATCGTTCCGGCCTTCAGCACGCGGTGCCTGGATTTGTCGCGTCGTTCGTTCATGGGCCAAGCCTACACCCAAAGTTGAATCAAACGTTTAGCACCAGCCCTGCTCGCAAACAATTTACGCCGGCCAACCGGCGTGGTCCCAACGCATAGCCGGGCTTTCACGGCGCCGGCTGGAACGTATCCACCTGCGCCATCACCCAGGCGTCGCGGAAGCGCGGGTCTTCCGTGCCTTCGAGCAGCTCGCCCGGGCGCAGCGACGGATAGAGCTGCGCAAAGGATTTCACCTGAGTCGTCGACGTCCGCTGGCTGAAGTGGATCGGGCGCAGCTGCTGCGGATGTTGCAGACCGGCCGCGGCAATCAGCTCGGTCAACGAGTGCAGCGTGGCGAGATGATAATTGTGCACGCGATCGATCTTGAGCGGCACATAGAGCGCGCGCGCGCGCGTCGGGTCCTGCGTCGCGACACCGGTCGGGCAGCGATCGGTGTGGCAGCTCAGCGACTGGATGCAGCCGAGCGAGAACATGAAGCCGCGCGCCGAATTGCACCAGTCGGCGCCGATCGCCATGGCGCGGGCCATGTCGAAGGCGGTGGCGATCTTGCCGGAGGCGCCGAGCTTGATGCGGTCGCGCGCATTGATGCCGATCAGCGCATTGTGGACGAAATTGACGCCCTCGCGCATCGGCATGCCCAGATGATCCATGAACTCCAAAGGCGCGGCGCCGGTGCCGCCCTCATTGCCGTCGACCACGATGAAATCCGGATAGATGCCGGTCTGCAGCATCGCCTTGCAGATCGCCAGGAACTCCCAGGGGTGGCCGATGCAAAGCTTGAACCCGGTCGGCTTGCCGCCGGACAGCCTGCGCATCTCCGCGATGAACTGCATCATCCCGACCGGCGTGGAGAAGGCGCGATGCGAGGCCGGCGAGATGCAGTCCTCGCCCATCGCAACGCCGCGGATCTTCGAGATCTCCTCCGAGACCTTCGCCGCCGGCAGCACGCCGCCATGGCCGGGCTTGGCGCCCTGGCTGATCTTGAGCTCGACCATCTTGATCTGGTCTGTGCTGGCAACGCGTGCGAATGCCTCCGGATCGAACGTGCCGTCGAGATGGCGGCAGCCGAAATAGCCGGAGCCGATCTCCCAGATGATGTCGCCGCCCATCTCCGCGTGGTAGGGGCTAAAGCCGCCCTCGCCGGTATCGTGCGCGAAGCCGCCCATTTTGGCGCCGGCGTTGAGCGCACGCACGGCATTCGGGCTGAGCGCGCCAAAGCTCATGGCGGAAATGTTGAACACCGAGGCGGAATAGGGCTTTGCGCAGTCCGGTCCGCCGATGGTGACCCGAAACTTCTCCTCGGCATGCGCCTGCGGCGACACCGAGTGATGCATCCACTCATAGCCCTCGCGGTAGACGTCCTCCTGGGTGCCGAACGGCCGCTTGTCGAGCTGCATCTTGGCGCGCTGGTAGACCACAGCGCGAATGTCGCGCGAGAACGGCATGCCGTCCTTCTCGCTCTCGAAGAAATACTGCCGCATCTCCGGGCGAATTTCTTCGAGCAGGAAGCGGATGTGCGCCGAGATCGGGTAATTGCGCAGGACCGCGTGGCCCTTCTGCATGAGATCGCGGACGCCCAGAGCCGTCAGGGCGCCGAAGATCACGATCGGGATCAGCAGGACGTCGAAGATCTTGCGATCGGCGATGCCGATGCCGATCAGGAGCGCGGTGACGACCGCGCAGATGGTCAGGATGATGAAGCGCGGCGAGAATGGAAGCAGCAGGGTTTCCATGACCCCCTCTTCCGCCAGCGCCAGGCGTTTGGGCGATTGGGCTTTGGGCGATTCTTGCGTTTTGTTGTCGTCGGCCACGATCACATCCTCTCGCCAGCATGGGGCGGCACGATAGGCCCGCGCCTGTCATACGGATATGACGCGGCGTATGTTTCAGGCTAGCGAATTCAGCCGAACCAAATCAATCAGCCCGATGGGCGGATTTTGCAGTGCAGCAGAGGGCGGGGATACGGAAGGTGGTGGCTGCAATCTCAGCCGTCGTCCCGGGCAAGCGCCAGCGCAGACCCGGGATCCATAAGCACAGGAAGGAGTTGCGGGACGAGGCTGGTGGTTACCAACCTTCGCATAACCACGGCCTGTGGTTATGCGTCCCGGATCGGCGCGCGCTTGTGGCGCGCTTGTCCGGGACGCCGGCCGCCGTGGGGCAGACGGTCTGAGGACGAGAAGGCGCGGTCCTTACCGCTCGACGAACGCCTTCTCGATCACGAAATGGCCGGGCCTGTTGCCGGAGCCCTCGATGAAATCGCGGCCCTCGAACATCACCTTCAGCTCTTCGAGCATCCCCGGGCTGCCGCACATCATGACGCGGTCGGTTTCGATGTCGAGCGGACCCTGGCCGATGTCGTTGAAGATCTGCTCGGAGCTGATGAGGTCGGTGATGCGGCCGCGGTTCTTGAACGGCTCGCGGGTCACGGTCGGGTAATAAACCAGCTTGTCCGCGAGCAGCTCGCCGAACAGCTCGTCCTCGCGCAAGGACGCGACCAGCTTCTCGCCATAGGCGAGCTCGGAGACCTGACGGCAGCCATGGACCAGCACGATGGATTCAAACTGCTCGTACACGTCCGGGTCCTTGATCAGGCTCGCGAAGGGGGCGAGGCCGGTGCCCGTCGAGAGCAGCATCAGCCGCTTGCCGGGAATGAGGTTGTCGGTGATGAGCGTGCCGGTCGCCTTGCGGCCAACCAGGATGGTGTCGCCTTCCTTGATCTTCTGCAGGCGCGATGTGAGCGGCCCGTCCTGAACCTTGATCGAGAAGAACTCGAGCTCTTCCTCATGATTGGCGCTCGCCATGCTGTAGGCGCGCAGCAGCGGGCGACCTTCGACCTCGAGCCCGATCATCGCAAACTGGCCGTTCTGGAAACGGAAGCCGGAATCGCGGGTGGCGCGGAAGCTGAACAAAGTGTCGGTCCAGTGCTGGACGGACAGAACCTTCTCTCGGTAAAACGCGCTCATGATTTTCGATATTCCGAATAGTTGCGGTTTTGAACAAAGCATTGCCCTGCCCCTGAAAGCGAGGCGAACACCACTTGCCATTGCGGAGGATTCCTGGCGGAGGATTTCCTGACGGAGGATTTCTTGGCTGTGATCTACGCCATTGAAGCCAATAATCAACCTCGTTTCGGATGCAATTGATGCCGATCAAACCGGCATTGCGGTGGAATTGGACGCATTATTCATGAATCTGCTACCAGCCGCGCGCGCAGGGCAATTTCTTTTCCCTGCGGGGCTCGATCGCAGCACTTAATTTCCGTCGCGCTCGCGAGAATTTCATTAAGAATAGCTCTGACTTTCACCCCTGTTTGGCGCCGTTTCCCGCATTTTTGCGGCTTTTGGCGACGGAATGATGGAAGCATATGGCGAGCAATGAGCGGATCTTCGTCCAGGCCATCACGCGCTATTGTGCGGGCCATGGCATCGCGGTCGATATCCGCGCCGGCGGCTGGCTGATCGCGATGCGCCGCGGCGAGGAGCGTCGCTTTGCCTTCGGTTACGACATCGGCCTCAACAGCGCGATCGCGCACCGCCTCGCCAACGACAAATCGGCGACCGCCGAAGCGCTGTCGCTGGAGTGCGTGCCCTGCATTCCGCATCAGCTCTTCCTCAACCCGAAGCTGGGCAGGGATGTTGTCGATGATGCCTGGCGAGAGGCGATGCTTGAGCTGCTTCACGGCAATCCGCACGGCGTGGTGGTGAAGCCGAACGAGGGGACGTCGGGGCGATCCGTGTTCAGGGTGACGAGCGAGGCGGAGCTCGACCACGCGGTCGGCGAGGTGTTTTCGATGAGCGCAGGGCTCGTGATCTCGCCCTATGTCGCGATCGAGGACGAAGTCCGCGTGGTGCTGCTCGATGATGCGCCACTCGTCGTCTACAGCAAGCAGCGCGGCTCGGATTGGCGGCACAATCTGGATGCCGGCGCCAAGCCGGTGCTGCTGGAGGACGGCGAGGTTCGCGCGGCCTGCGTCAAGATCGCGGTCGATGCTGCGAGCGCCATCGGCATCACGTTCTCGTCGATCGACATCGTTCGCGTGGACGGCGCGTGGCGGGTGCTGGAAATCAACTCCGGCGTGATGATGGAGGCGCTGGGGAAGCTGTATCCGGAACTGGTCCAGGCGACGTATGATGCGGCGCTGGATCGGGTGTTTGGGACCTGAGCTGAGCGCCAGGCACTCGCTGCTGTCCCCTCTCCCCTTGTGGGAGAAGGTGGCGCGAAGCGCCGGATGAGGGGTTATTTCCGCGAGTTCAACTGCAAGAGGTCACGCGTGGAGAGAAACCCCTCACCCGGCTTCGCTATCGCGAAGCCACCCTCTCCCACAAGTGGCGAGGGTGCAGCGAGCTTGGGGCGCGAACGTCGCAGTCAAGACGTTCTAATTATTCGCGCTCGCCGAATCGTCCATTGCCTTGAAGGCTTCTTCCAGTTGCAGCGAGATCGGCACGTTCAGCCGCTCTCCGGTGGGAAGGCGCGCGGTGAACCATTTGTTGTAGAGCGGCACCAAATCGTGGTTGGAGCCGAGCTTGCGGAAGGTTCGCTCGACCACGGCTGTCAGTTGCGGCTCGCCCTTGCGGAACATGATGCCGTAGGGATCGTAGGACAGGTAGTCGCCGGTCACGCGGAACTTGTCCTGCGCCTTGTGGCGCACGATCAGGCTCGACAGCAGGATGTCGTCGGTCGCGAACGCATCGGCCTTGCCGTCCACGACCATCTGGAACGACTGCTCGTGGTCGGCGCCGACGACGATGTTCAGCCCCAGCGAAGACTTCTTGTCGGCGGCCTGGATCGCCTGCTCGTTGGTGGTGCCCTTGGT
The DNA here is from genome assembly GCF_055807395.1 of Bradyrhizobium sp. Kon10. Classification (NCBI taxonomy): domain Bacteria; kingdom Pseudomonadati; phylum Pseudomonadota; class Alphaproteobacteria; order Hyphomicrobiales; family Nitrobacteraceae; genus Bradyrhizobium; species Bradyrhizobium sp. Kon10. The sequence goes on from NZ_JBVVOZ010000018.1 coordinate 73,368, forward strand.
CACCACGATGGTCTTGCCCTTCAGGTCGGTCAGCGATTGAACGCTCGAGGCCTTCGGCACCATCAGCTTGGTGCCGGCGACGAACATCAGCGGCGAGAACGCGACGCGCTTGCCGCGCTCGGCATTGGCCGTGGTCGAGCCGCATTCGAGATCGATCTTGTTCTGGAGCACCGCGTCGATACGATCGTCCGAGGTGACCTTGACATAGTCGATCTTGAGATTGGGATCGTCGACCTCGGCGCCGATCTCCTCGACGATGGCCTCGCAGAGCTCGAGGCTATAGCCGATCGGGCGGTTGGCCTGGTCGAGGAAGGAGAACGGCGGCGAGCTCTCGCGATAGCCGAGCCGCACGGTGTGCGCGTTCTTGATGGCAAGCAGCGTCGGGCTAAGCCCGTCGCTGCCGCCGGTCTGGGCCGACGCGCCGGTGGCCAGCAGGCTCGCCGCCAGCAACAGGCCGCCCCAAACCGGCTTAACCCAACTCGGCTTGCCCCAACTCGGCTTTAAAGGGCGCATCACGCATTCCCCATCAATGGCCGGCCATCGCGGGCACTTCGCCGGGCACCATATCGCCCGGCACGACGTCGCTCGGCCCCATCGCATGTTCGGGCCCGAGCTCGCCTTCCCATTTCGCGACCACGGAGGTCGCGAGGGTGTTGCCGATTACGTTGGTGGCGCTGCGGCCCATGTCGAGGAAGGTGTCGATGCCCATGATCATCAACAGGCCGGCTTCGGGGATGTTGAACTGCGACAGCGTCGAGGCGATCACGACCAGCGAGGCGCGCGGCACGCCGGCGACGCCTTTGGACGTGATCATCAACGTCGCCAGCATCGCAAGCTGCGTACCGAGCGGCATGTCGATGTGATAGCTCTGCGCGATGAAGATGCTGGCAAAGGTGCAGTACATCATCGTGCCGTCGAGGTTGAAGGAATAACCGAGCGGCAGCACGAAGCTCGAGATTCGCGACGAAGCGCCGAAGCGGTTGAGGCCCTCCAGCGTCTTCGGATAGGCCGCTTCCGAGCTCGCGGTGGAGAACGCGATCATCAGCGGCTCGCGGATCAGCTTCAGCAGATGGCTGTAGCGCGGCCCGATCACGATGAAGCCGACGATGACCAGGATGCCCCAGAGCAGGAACAGCGAGAGATAGAACCCGCCCATGAACACGATGAGCTTCCAGAGCACCAGCAGGCCGTTCTTGGCGACGGTGGCGGTGATGGCGGCCCAGACCGCGAGCGGCGCGAACAGCATCACATAGCTCGTCACCTTGAGCATGATGTGGCCGAGATCGTCGATCAGCGCCAGGATCGGCTTGGAGCGTTCCGGCATCGAGCCCATCGCCACCGAAAAGAACACGGCGAAGATTACGATCTGGAGGATCTCGTTCTGCGCCATCGCATCCGCGATCGAGGTCGGGATCAGATGCGTCAGGAACTTCTCGATGGAGAAGGCGGAGACCGGCAGGCCGGTCGACTGCGCCTTGTCCGGCAACGTGCCGGGGAAGTTAGCGCCGGGCTGGAGCAGATTGACCATGATCAGGCCCAGCATCAGCGAAACGAAAGAGGCGCTGACGAACCAGCCCATGGTCTTGGCGAAGATGCGGCCGAGCTTGGAGCCCGAGCCCATATGGGCGATGCCGCCGACCAGGGTCGCGAATACCAGCGGCGCGATAATCATCTTGATCAGGCGCAAGAAGATCACGGCGACCAGATTAATGGACGAGGCCCAGTCGCCCCGCGTATCCGGCAGGAAGTTGTAGATCGCCGAGCCCATGATGATGCCGAGCACCATCGCCGCCAAGATGTATTGCGTAAACCTGTTCGACATAAGTGACCCCCACTACACCGGTGGTTCATGATGTCGCAGATATCAAGACGACGCAACACGCTTGGCGTGTGGTCGCGTTGTCCGGATGTTCCCGTTGTGAAACTGGCCGCAGCGATCTAGCCTTCATGCAGCGCACAACGAATGCGGCTTGCATCTTTTCTTGGCTGCGGCTGCATCAATAATCGTCACATTCAGGGAGGCAACGCCATGACCGTCAGCGCCAATCGCCAAATTCTTCTGGTGGAAAAGCCCAGCGGCAAGCTCGGTCCCGAGCACTTCAAGATGGTCGAAGGCGCACGGCCTGAGCCGAAGGACGGCGAGGCCTTGTTGCGCGTTCGCTACATCTCGCTCGATGCCGCCAATCGCGCCTGGATGCACGGTGCGACTTATCGTTCAGCCGTCGAAGCCAACAGCGTGATGGCCGGCGGCGCCATTGCCGAAGTCGTCAGTTCGAAGGCGCCGGGGCTCGCGCCCGGCGACATCGTGTTCGGCGACACCGGCTGGCAGGAGTATGCCGCGGTGCCGGCAAAGCATCTCACAAAAATGCCGAAGCTCGAACCAATGACGCATCTGCTCAGCGTCTTCGGCATCGCCGGCCTCACCGCCTATTTCGGCCTTCTGGAGATCGGCAAGCCCAAGGAAGGTGAGACCGTGGTGGTTTCGGCGGCGGCGGGCTCGGTCGGCTCTATCGTCGGACAGATCGCCAAGATCAAAGGATGTCGCGTGATCGGCATCGCCGGCGGCGCGGACAAGTGCAACTGGCTGACGTCCGAGCTCGGCTTCGACGCCGCCGTCGACTACAAGGACGGTGCGACCTTCAAGGCGCTGCGCGCGGCCGCGCCAAAAGGCATCGACGTCTATTTCGACAATGTCGGCGGCGAGATTCTGGAAGCGTGCCTGCCGCAGATGAACAATTACGGCCGCATCGCCTGCTGCGGCGCGATCTCGCAATATGACGGCGCGCCGTCGGCGCATGGCCCGCGCGGCGTGCCCGGGCTGATCGTGGTGAAGCGTCTCGTCATGCAGGGCTTCATCGTGATGGACTACATGAAGGAAAGCCAGCGCGCGCTGGCCGATCTCCAGGCCTGGGTCAAATCCGGCAAGCTGAAAGTGCAGGAAGACATCATCGATGGACTGGAGAACACGCCGAAGGCGCTGATCGGGTTGCTTGCCGGCGAGAACCGCGGCAAGCGCATGGTCAAGCTCTGAAGACGTAGTTACGTCGCAATTGCGTCGGCATTATCTACTTGCGGTAGAGGCCAAGGCGCCCAAAGATATCGCGCGCGAGGCACTGCTCGCGCTAATTGCGCTTGCATCACTTTTCAAAAATCGTCGGCGTGACCGACAGGGCAGGAATTCACCCAGATGTTCAACACGTTGAAACATGTTTCGACGCGCAAAATGTTGCTCGCGGCAACACTCTTCGCAACTGCAACAAGCGCGTTCGCGCAAGCGCCGACCGAGGCTCAGAAGAGCGCCATCCGCTCCGCATGCCGCTCGGACTTCATCGCGCACTGCTCGAGCGTGACGCCCGGTGGTGTGGAGGCGTATCAATGCCTCCACAAGAACATGTCCAGCCTGTCATCGGGATGCCAGACCGCGGTTCGCGCGGTCGAGCCGGCCGCCGCGCCGAAGACCGAAGCTGCGCCGGCCAAATCTGAGCCGGCCAAATCCGAAGCAGCCAAGTCTGAGCCTCCCAAGTCTGAACCCGCAAAGTCTGAACCGGCAAAAACCGAGGCCGCGCCGACTGCGAAGCCGACCGCGGAGGCGGCTGCGAAAGCCGCCACGCCCAAGCCGCCAAGCGGCGCGCAAGTCTCCGCCATCAAGAGCGCCTGTCGCTCCGATTATCCAAAGGTCTGCGCCGGTGTGCCGCCGGGCGGCGCCCCCGCGCTCGAATGCCTGGAGAAGAACAAGGCGAAGGTGTCGGCGGCCTGCGCAACAGCCGTGAGCGCCGCCTTCGGTGGTGGTGCTGCAGCCGCGGCGCCTGCGGGCGCTGCACCGGCTGCGGCGGCAACACCGGCCGCAGCCCCTGCCGCGATCGTGCTGCGGCCGTTGCGGCCTCGGGAGGAGCTGTTCATCGTCCGGTCCGCCTGTGGCGGCGACATTCGCGCGCTGTGCGGCGGCGTGGCTCCCGGTGGCGGTCGCATCGTGCAATGCATTGCGAGCAATGCCGCGTCGCTGTCGCCCGGATGCAAGGACGTTCTGGCGCCGTTCGCGGCGCGATAAGACGTCGCGCGATCGCGCTGGTGGCCAAGCCGGTGCGATTTGGCTATGCTTCGCGCGTGACGGTTTCGGGCACACCCCAAGCGGGGGTCCGGGAGCGAGCCTCGGCGCGCCATGCCTTGCCGATAATTCCGCTGGCGCGGGACGCCGGAGCACATTAGTCTACCCCTAGATAGTAAGTATACTGTCAATTAGGGAGGCAGATTTTGCGGATCGCCGTGATCGGCGGGGGGCCCGGCGGGCTCTACTTCGCCTATCTCTGGAAGAAGCGTCACCCCGAGGATCAAGTCGACCTGTTCGAACAGAACCCGGCCGACGCGACCTGGGGCTTTGGCGTGGTGTTCTCCGAGCAGGCGCTGGAATTCCTGCGCGCCGACGACCCCGAGACCGTCGATGCGATCGCGCCGCACATGGAGAGCTGGCAGAACATCACGCTGAGCCTGGACGGCGACAACGTCGCTATCGACGGCGTCGGCTTCTCCTCGATCGGCCGGCTCGAGCTGTTGAAGTTCTTGCAGCAGCGCGCGCTCGATGCCGGCGTCACGTCGCGCTTCGACACGCCGATTCACGCGATCGACCAGCTCAACGGCCATGACCTGATCGTCGCCGCCGACGGCCTGAATTCGCTGGTACGCCGCGCCTATGAGGGCGATTTCGGCACCTCGCTGTCCTACTCCTCCAACAAATTCGTCTGGTACGGCACGTCGAAACGCTTCGACACGCTGTCGCAGACCTTCGTGAAGACCGATCGCGGCGCCTTCAACGCCCACCACTATCGCTATTCGCCGAACATGAGCACCTTCCTGGTCGAATGCGACCACGCGACCTGGCAGGCCTATGGCTTCGCCTACAAGGACGTCGAGCAGTCCAAGGGGGTCTGCGAGGAGGTGTTTGCCGACACGCTCGGCGGCCACTGCCTGGTCTCGAACAAGTCGGTGTGGCGCAACTTCCCCTGGGTCTGGAACGAGCACTGGTCGTTCAAGAACATGGTTCTGATCGGAGATGCCCTGCACTCGGCGCATTTCTCGATCGGCTCGGGCACGCGGCTCGCGATCGAGGACGCCATCGCGCTGGTCAAGGCGCTGGAATCGGATGCGCATCTGACGACCGCGCTGCATCGCTACCAGGCCGCGCGAAAGCCAGTGGTGCAGAAGCTCGTCAACGCCGCGCGGACCAGCGCCTTCTGGTACGAGCACTTCGCCCAGCACATGCAGCTTGGCCTGATCGACTTTGCCTATAGCTACATCACCCGCTCGGGCCGCATCGACGATGCCCGGCTGCGGGCGATGTCGCCGGCCTTCATGGCGCGCTATGAGGCCGCGAAGAACGGCGAGGACGAGGCATGAGCAGCGAGATTCGCGACCAGGTGCCCGCGGACGGCCCGGGCGCCCGCGAGATCGGCTTCGCCGTTCCGCAAGCCTACAATGCAAGCCGCGTGCTCTTCGACAATCTCGCCAAAGGACATGGCGACAAGCTCGCGCTCATCGGCCCCGCAGGCACGCGCAGCTATGCGGAGCTCTGTACCGACGCTTGCCGCTGGGGCAACGGCCTTGCTTCACTGGGTTTGAAGCGCGGTGACCGCGTGCTGCTGTTTCTCGATGACACCCCGGCCTATCCGGCGGCGTTCTTCGGCGCGGTCCGCGCGGGCTTCGTTCCGCTGCTGATCAACACGCTGACCCCGCCGGATCTGCTGCAATTCTATCTCGCCGATTCCGGCGCGAACGTCGCGGTGGCCGAGTCCGAGTTCTGCGCGCGCTTCAACGCCGAGGCCTGCAATGACACGGGCCTGCGCACGCTGATCGTCGTCAACGGCGAGGTGGGCGAGCACGCCGCGCCGAACGCGATCGGCGCGGCAGACTGGCTTCCACAGTTTCCAACCGCGCTCGCGGAAGCCGATACCCATCGCAACGACATGGCGTTCTGGATGTACTCCTCCGGCTCGACCGGCCGGCCGAAGGGCATCGTGCATCTCCAGCACGACATGGCCTATAGCGAGGCGGCGTTTGCGCAGAACGTGTTGAAGCTGATGCCGGATGACATCTGCTTCTCCGTGCCGAAGATCTTCTTCGCCTATGGTTTCGGCAATTCCGTCACCTTCCCGTTCTCGGCTGGCGCTGCAACGCTGCTGTTGCCGGGACAGCCGAAGCCGGCCTCGATATTTGCCGCGATCGAGCAGTACAAGCCGACCGTCTTCTTCGGACTGCCGACGCTTTATACGTCGCTGACCAAGGCTGACAGTGCGGCCAAGACCGACTTCTCGTCGCTCCGCATGTCGCTATCCGCGGCCGAAGTGCTCTCGGCCGAGGTGTTCAACGGCTGGAAGGCGCTCACCGGACTCGAAATCGTCGAGGGCCTCGGCTCGACCGAAGTGCTGCACATCTATCTCTCCAACCGCCCCGAGCGGAAGAAGCTCGGCGCCGCCGGCCTGCGCGTGCCCGGCTACGAGATCGCACTGAGGGACAAGGACGGCCGCGACGTCGGCGACGACGAGGAAGGCATCTTGTGGGTGCGCGGCGATTCCAACACGCCGCTGTACTGGAACCGACCGGACAAATCGGCGGAAACGATCCGCGACGGCGGCTGGATCTACACCGGCGACCGCTTCGTCCGCGACAGCGACGGCTTCCACTTCTTCCGCGGCCGCGCCGACGATCTCATCAAGATCTCCGGCCAGTGGGTCTATCCGCTCGAGGTCGAGTTGTGTCTGGCCGACCACCCCGACATCCGCGAATGCGCCGTGTTTGCCGCCGAGCTGCCGGACCGGCGCATGACGCTGAAGGCGGTGGTGGTGATGAACAGCAGGACCGTCGACCAGAGCGAGGCGACGCGGCGGCTCCAGGATTATGTGAAAGGCAAATTGCTGCCCTACAAATATCCGCGCGAGGTGATCTTCATCGACGACCTGCCGAAGACGGGTACGGGGAAGATCGATCGGCAGGCTTTGCTGCGGATGTGAGGAGACGGCCGGCCGCACATTCAGTGTCGTCCCGGCGAAGGCCGGGACCCATACGCCGAGGCAGCAGTGTGGCACGGAATGGTGTTTACCTGTCTTCGCCAAACCAGGAGTAGTGGTTATGGGTCCCGGCCTTCGCCGGGACGACGATGGTATTGACGCACGCCCCCTCACCCCGTTTTCCCCAGATGCTCCAGCGCGTCCTCGGTGCGCAGCGGCACCCGTGACGCCTCGTTGTTGAGATCGACGAGCTGCACCAGCAGTCCCATCAGCGCCTTGCGCTCAGTGGGCTTGAGCGGCTCCAGCATGCGCGCCTGCGCGCGTTCGACGGCAGGGATGATCTCGCGCAGGACCGCCGCGCCCGGCTTGGTCAGATAGAGCAGCTTGATCCTCTTGTCCTCGGGCGCAGGCCTGCGCTCGATATAGTTCTTGGCCTGCAGCCGCTCGATCACGCTGCCGAGCGTGGAGCGGTCGAAAGCGATCACCGCCGACAACCGCGTCGCGTCGATGCCGGGATGGGTGTGGATCGCGATCAGCGCCGCGTATTGCACCGGCGTCAGGTCGAACGCCTTGCATTCCTCCATGAAGATCGAGACCGCAATCTGCTGCATGCGCCGGAACAGATAGCCCGGCGCGGCATAGACCGCGTCGATCGTGATCGCAGCCGCGGGCTTACTCGGCATCGGGCTGCTTCTCCGGGGCTGCGTTGGCGAAGGCGGCCAGCGCCTTTGCGGCGGCTTCCGCCTTGATCAGACGCGGATAGGCGGAGACATCGACGCCGAAACGGCGCGCATTGGCGAGCTGCGGCACCAGGCAGAGATCGGCAAGTGTCGGCGCATCGCCGAAGCAGAACGGGCCGGGCTCGTTCCTGATCAGCGTTTCACACGCCGACAGCCCCTCGCGATTGACCCACGCCGCCCAGTCCTGAACCTTGTCCTCGGCAAGCCCGAGTTCACGCAGGCGTGCCAGCACCTTCAGGTTCTGCACGGGGTGCGTATCGCAGGCAATGGCGAGCGCGAACGCCCGCACCTTGGCGCGCTTGAGCGGATCTTTCGGCAGCAGCGGCGGATTGGAGTGGGTTTCGTCGAGCCATTCGATGATCGCCACCGACTGGGTCAGCACTGCGCCCGCATCGTCCTCCAGCGCCGGCACCAGCCCCTGCGGGTTGATGGCGAGATAGCTGGGGGCGCATTGCTCGCCCTTGCGCAGATGATGCGGCAGATGCTCCGCACCGAGGCCCTTCAGGTTCAGCGCGATCCGCACCCGGTAGGCGGCGCTGGAGCGGAAATAGCCGTGCAGCTTCATCAGAACCCTCCCTCTATCTGTCATTCCCGGGCGATGCGTTAGCATCGAACTATGGTGCGCAATTGCGCACCTGAGAATCTCGAGATTCCGGGTTCGCGCTTCGCGCGCCCCGGAATGACGACCCGGACTGTTGTTCAACAAGTTGACGCTACCTAGACTGTCAGTATACTGTCAATTAACAAAACGAACGGGAGCCGCACCATGGAAGCCGTGACCAGGACGCCGGAACGCGAGGCGTTCTACAAGAAGATCGACGGCGAGAACCTCACCGCGCTGTGGACGGTGATGGGCGATTTGATCACGCCGGAGCCCAGGAGCGCCTGCCGGCCGCACCTCTGGAAGTTCGACGTCGTCCGCGACTACATGACGGAGGCCGGCAAGCTGATCACGGCCAAGGAAGCCGAGCGGCGCGTGCTGGTGCTGGAAAACCCCGGCCTGCGCGGCCAGTCCAAGATCACGACCTCGCTCTATGCCGGCGTGCAGATGGTGGTTCCCGGCGACGTCGCACCGGCACACCGGCACAGTCAGTCGGCGCTGCGCTTCGTGCTCGAAGGCAAGGGCGCCCATACGGCTGTCGACGGCGAGCGCACCGCGATGGAGCCCGGCGACTTCATCATCACGCCGTCGATGACCTGGCACGATCATTCCAACGAGACCGACCAGCCGATGTTCTGGCTCGACGGTCTCGACATTCCCATGGTGCAGTTCTTCGACTGCTCGTTTGCGGAAGGCGCCAAGGACGACCAGCAGAAGATCACAAGACCGGCCGGCGACAGCTTTGCGCGCTATGGCCATAACCTTTTGCCGGTCGACATAAAACGATCGTCGAAGACCTCGCCGATCTTCAGCTATCCCTATGCCTACACCCGCGAGTCGTTGGAGAAGGCGCGCGCGAGCCAGGAGTGGGACGCGTGCCACGGGCTGAAGCTGAAGTTCAGCAATCCCGAGACCGGCGATTTCGCGATGCCGACCATCGGCACCTTCATCCAGCTGCTGCCGAAGGGTTTCAAGACCGCGCGTTACCGCTCGACCGATGCGACGGTGTTCTGTCCGATCGAAGGCCACGGCCGTAGCCGGATTGGGGATGCCGTGTTCGAATGGGGCCCGCGCGATCTTTTCGTGGTGCCGAGCTGGCAATGGGTGACGCACGAGGCCGACATGGATGCCGTGCTGTTCAGCTTTTCGGACCGGCCCGTGCAGCAGAAGCTCGACCTGTTCCGCGAGGATCGCGGCAACGCGTAAGGCTGGATGCCAGCCACACCGTCATTGCGAGGAGCACTTGCGACGAGGCAATCCAGAATCCCACCACGGAAAGATTTCTGGATTGCTTCGCTTCGCTCGCAATGACGGGAGTACGCCTTACCGCCAATGCAACAGCCGCGTCTCCAGCCAATTGATTACCCTGCCTACCGCCAACCCGAACACCGACAGGATCACCACGCCCGCGAGCAGCTGATCCGTCTGCATCAGATTGCCCGCCTGCAGCACGAACGCGCCGATGCCGTATTGGGCGCCGATCATCTCGGCGCTAACGACGAGCAACAGCGCCACCGAGGCGGTGATACGGAAACCGGCGAGGATCGCGGGCAAGGCGCCCGGCCAGATCACCTTGCGCACGATGGTGGCGAACGGCACGTTGAAGCTCTGCGCCATGCGGATGAGGTTGCGCGGCACCCCGTCGACGCCGCTATAGACCGAGATCGCCGTCGAGAAAAATACCCCTAACGCGATGGTCGCGATCTTCGGCTCTTCGCCGATGCCGAGCCACAGGATCAACAGCGGCAGCAGCGCGATCTTCGGGATCGGGAACAGCGCCGAGATGAAGGTGATGCCGACGCTGCGCGCGAGCCGCGACAGGCCGATGGCGAAGCCGACCGCAATTCCGGCCGTCGTCCCCAGCAGCCAGCCGACGCCGATGCGCAGCAACGAAGCGGAAAGGTGCTGCCATAGCGCGCCCGAGATCGCGAGCTGGTAGATCGCGCGCACAATCGCCACTGGCGCCGGCAGGAACAGCGGATTGACGACGCCGGCGCTGCCGGCCGCCTGCCAGATCGCAATGACCAACGCGAGCGCGATCCAGCCGCCAAACCGGCTGCTCGCGGGCACGAAGCCGGCGCCGCGAAAGCGAACGCGGCGGGTCGTCTCGTCCTTTGTCGATGATGTCGCTGCCGGTGCGCGATCAAGCATGCTGCACCTCGCGCTCGGCATCGATCGCCTCGGTGCGGATCAGCGACCAGATCTGGTTCTGGAGCGCGAGCAGCTTTTCACGCGCGGCGATTTCGCCGCGCTCGGTGCGCGTCATCGGCACGGTCACGACCTCGCGAATGCGGCCCGGCCGGCGCGACAGCACCACGATGCGATCGGCGAGCCGCGCCGCCTCTTCGAGATTGTGGGTGACATAGACCGCGCCCATGCCGCCGTCCGCGAGCAAACGGACAAAATCCTCCATCAGCAGCTCGCGGGTCTGCGAATCCAGTGCCGACAGCGGCTCGTCCATCAGCAGTATCGCAGGCTTGACCGCAAGCGCGCGCGAGATGCCGACCCGCTGGCGCATGCCGCCGGAGAGCTGCTTCGGATAGGTTTTGCGGAAGTCGGTCAGGCCTGTGCGGCGCAGCGCGTCATCGACCAGCGCCCGGCGCTGGATGGCCGAGAGCTGCGTGTGCAGCAGCGGGAATTCGACGTTCTCCTCGACATTGGCCCAGGGCAGTAGCGCGAAATCCTGGAACACGAAGGTGAGCGGATTGAGGCTGCCCGCCGGCGGCGATCCGCGCAGCTCGGGCGCGCCCGACGTCGGCTGCAACAGCCCGCCGAGGATCGACAGCAGCGTGCTCTTGCCGCAGCCGGAGGGACCGACAATCGCCACCACCTCGCCGGCGCTGACCGTGAACGAGACATCGTCGAGCACGGCGAGATCGCCGAAGCGATGGGTGATATGGTTGGCGATCAGGTCCATCTCATGGCCTCAGTGTCGTCCCGGCGAAGGCCGGGACCCATACGCCGAGTGGCAGTTGTGGCGCAAAATAGTCATTGCCTGTCTTCGCCAAATTCAATTCGGTGGTTATGGGTCCCGGCCTTCGCCGGGACGACACTGACGGCCGAGCTGCACGTGGGCCGTGCGCCCTTCGAGGCCTGCCTTGCGGCAAGTCGCAAGACAGGCACCTCAGGATGACGGGGATAGTTCGAAGAACATGGCATCAATCCGCCTTCACAAATTCCTTGGCGATGATCGTATTCGCATCAAAGCCCTTGTCGGCAAAGCCCTGCTCCTGGAGCCATTTGATCTGGTTGTCGACGTTCTTGACGTCGAGCTTGCCGTCCGGATCGATATAGGCGCAGTTGCCGACCACCTGCTCGACCGGCAAATTGGTGTACTTGGCGATGATCTCCAGCAGCGGCTTTGTCTTGTCGTTGATTGGGGCTGTGCCGTTCTTCATCGCGGCGAGGATGACGTCGTGATATTCGCGATCGGCTTTCGCCAATACGCCGAGCAGCTTCGTCACCAGAACCTTGTTGGCGAGCGTCTTCGGCGAAGCGAACACCGCGCCGAGCTGCCATGGCGTCTCGTCGCCGACCCAACCCAGAAACTTTGCGCCGCCATCATCCATCAGCTTTCGCGCCGTCGAAATCGGCAACAGCGCCGCATCGACGGTCTCGCCCTTCAGCGCGGCGGCCGCATTCGACAGCGATTGCAGCGGGACGATCTTCACATCCGACAGCTTGAAACCGTATTTGTCCGCCAGCAGCCCGAGCGAATAGTGAAAGCTCGATCCGACCTGCGTCACCGCCACGCGCTTGCCCGCAAGGTCCTTCGGCGTCTTCAATCCGGCCGCGTAGGCATTGTTGCTGGCGAAATAACCGATCAGGGGATAGCCGGCCCTCTCGCGGCTCATGCCGCCGATCACCTTCAACACGCCCTTGCCGGCGAGATTGTACAGGCCGGCCGTGAACGCGGTGACGCCGAAGTCGACGTCGCCCGAGGTGGTGGCGACCGCGATCGGCTGCGCGGCGTCGAAGAACTTCAGCTCGATATCGAGGCCGGCGTCGCGAAAATAGCCCTTGTCCTGCGCGATGAAGACCGGCGCGGACGACGATAGACGGAGCACGCCGATTTTGGCCTTGAGCGCGTCCTCGGCCCGGGCCGTCCCCATCGCCATGATCGCCACCAGGCCGGCAACCGCGAGCCGCGCAATCCCGATCATCTCGTTTCCTCTCTTTTTTCTCTTGCAGGCCGTCACAGTCCCTCGGGGACGGGCTGGTCCCGCCCGATGAAGGCGCCCTGTTGTTTCAACGTTTCCTGCAACTTTTCAACCGGGATTTCGCGTGGAATGCGATTACCTGAGAGTGCCAGCGCCGCTGCGGAACCGGCTGCCTCCCCCATCACGAAGCAGGCACCGGACACCCGTGCCGCCGATTGGCCCTCATGGGTCATCGAGGCGCAGCGTCCGGCGACCAGCAGATTATCGACGGCGTCGAGCACCAGCATGCGGTAGGGCAGCTCGTTATAGCCGCGCGATTCGGGAATTGGCGGAAAAGTGAACACGACATCGCCGGGAACATGGGCCTCGATCGGCCAACCATTGACGCCGATAGAATCCTCGAACGAAGCGCAGCCGAGCACGTCCTCGCCGCTGAGCTGATAGCCGCCCGTGACGCGCCGGGTCTCGCGGATACCGAGCTGCGGCGGCAGGTCGACGATGTAGGACTTCTCAAACCCCGGCACGGTCCGCAGGAATTCGAACGCGGCCAGCGCCTGCTTGCGGCCCTCGATCTCGCCACGGGTGAGATCGTCAGGCTCGATGCCGTTGATGGCGTGGCCGTCCTCGCGCGCGATTTGGGTAAAATTCACCCGCCATTCGATGCCGGACTTCTGCGGCCGTACGATCGCGCTTCTGCGCGGGAATTTGTGGGTGCCGGCCGCACTGGCCTTTTCCATCAATTGCGGGATGGTGCGCCAGGCCTCGCCCGCCCGCTGCGGATCGATGCCGTTAAGGCGGAGCATCATTGACGGGTACAGGGGATGGCCGTGTTCGTCGCCAAGCTCGAACGGCGCGCCGGCCCAGACCGCGAGATCGCCGTCGCCGGAACAGTCTATGAAGATCTCCGCGCGTACCGCCCGCCGGCCGGCCTTGGTCTCCACCATCAGCGCGTCGATGCAGCGGTCGTCACCCATCACTACGCCGGCGCCGAGCGCATGGAACAGGATGTGCACCTTGTGGCTGGCGAGCAGCTCGTCGGCCGCGATCTTGTAGGCGGCGGTGTCATAGGCCTGGGCAAAGACCTTGCCGAGGATCAGATGCGGCGCGTTCAGCCCGTTCAGGCGGTCGATCCGCGCCAACAGCTCGGATGCCATGCCCTGCACCAGCCGATGGTGCTCGCCATGGACATTGCCGTGCAGGCCGCAGAAATTGGTGACGCCGGCGGCGGTGCCCATGCCGCCGAGAAAGCCGTAACGCTCGATCAGCAGCGTCCGCCGCCCCGCGCGCGCGGCGGACGCCGCCGCCACGATGCCGGCCGGGCCGCCGCCGAGGACAACGACCTCGTATTCGCCGTAGAGCGGCACCTGGCGCGCTGGTTCTTCGATGGTCGTGGCCCGCATGGCGCGTCCTGTCCCTGAAATCTCTTGCTTGGGTCCGACTATGAATTAACGCTGAGCAAGCTACAATCCATCAAAATGGGCGATCAGCTTTCTCGAATCGCGAAAGGTCGGGATGGATATCCTGGTGAACCTTCAGGCCTTCCTCGCCACAGCCGACGCGGCCGGCTTCTCCGCCGCGGCGCGAAAGCTCAACGTCTCGACCTCGGTTGTGGCCAAGCGGGTCACGCAATTGGAGGCGCGGATCGGCACGCCGTTGTTTCATCGCTCGACCCGGCAATTGCGGCTCACCGACGCCGGCCAGCGCTACGTCCATCGCGCGCGCGGCGTCGTCACCGACGCCACCGATTTGCTGTCGCGGATGGGCGAGAAGGGCCACGATCTGGTCGATCACCTCCGCATCAAGGCGCCGACCTCGCTGACAGTGGCGCGGCTTGCGGATGCCTTTAGCGCATTCCAGACGCAGAACCCGCGGCTCAAGCTGGAGATCGTGCTGATCGATCGTCCGGTCGATCCGGTGACGGAGGGATTCGACATCGCCATCGGCGCCTTTCCGCATTCCTTCGGCGGCGTCGTGGACGAGCCGCTCTGTGCGCTGAAGCGGCTGCTCTGTGCCTCGCCCGCCTATCTGAAGAAGCACGGCACGCCAAAGCATCCGCGCGACCTCGTCGAGCATCGCTGCCTCAGCTTTCTGCCGACGGGACCGGAGTGGATCTTTGACGGCCCGCGCGGCCGCATCAGCATCCAGGTCAGCCCGCTACTATCCTCCAACGAGGGCCATGTGCTGGCGCGCAGCGCGATCGCGGGCAACGGCATCGCCCTGATCTCGCATTATCTCGTCGCCGACGCCTTGCGCGAGGGGACACTGAAGCCGGTGCTGCGCGATTTTCCGATTCCGGAATTGTGGGTCAAGGCCGCGATCCCCGAGCGGCGGCGCAGGCGTTGCTGACCTTGCTGAAAACGTCTCTCGCGCCGTCGCTGTAAAGCGCAGCGAGCGTGCGGTAACCGTAGCCCGCATGCAGCGCAGCGGAATGCGGGGATGCCGCCCCCGGATTGCGCTTCGCTCCATCCGGGCTACGCGCCTGTCACAAGCCGCAGCTGCCGAGCGGCTCGCTCAGCCTTTGCCGCCACCCCAATTCGCCGCCCGCTTCTCGGCGAACGAGGCCAACCCTTCCGCCGCCTCCCTGCTCTGGCGCTTCAGCGAATGCAGCTGCACGAGCCGCCTGTAAGCCGCATCATCCACAGCCATTCCGCCGAACGAGCTTTCCAGCGCGAGCCGCTTGGTCTCGGCCATCGCCTCCGGCCCGTTGGCGAGCAGCTGCTCGACCACCTTGGCGCCGGCGGCGTCGAGGTCGGCCAGCGGCACGACCTCATGCACGAGGCCGATGCGGCGGGCGTCCTCGGCGCCGAAGCGTTCGCCGGTGAGTGCGTACCGGCGGACCTGCCGCACACCAATGGCATCGCAGAGTTGCGGGATGATGATTGCAGCCGTCAGGCCCCAGCGCACTTCCGTGATCGAGAACAGGGCGTTGTCGGCCGCGATCACGACATCGCAGGCCGCGATCACGCCGGTGCCGCCGCCGAAGCAGCCGCCTTGCACCAGGGCCACGGTCGGAATCGGCAAGGTGTTGAGCCGCTGCACGGCCTCGAACGTCGCGCGGGACGCGGCCTCGTTCGCCTCGGTCGGTTGCGGCCGCACGCCGTTGATCCATTTGAGATCGGCGCCGGCCTGAAAGTGCTTGCCGTTGCCCCGGAGCACG
This sequence comes from Bradyrhizobium sp. Kon10, assembly GCF_055807395.1. NCBI lineage: Bacteria > Pseudomonadati > Pseudomonadota > Alphaproteobacteria > Hyphomicrobiales > Nitrobacteraceae > Bradyrhizobium > Bradyrhizobium sp. Kon10. The sequence continues at coordinate 89,024 of NZ_JBVVOZ010000018.1, forward strand.
ACGACGCGGAGGTTGGGCTGTTTACCGAGTTCGTCCATGGCCGCGAGCACGCCGGCGATCAACGCGCCGTCATAGGCGTTGTTCACCTCCGGACGGTTGAGCGTGACGGTCGCGACGCCACGGGCATCAAGGGTCCACAGGACGGGGTTGGCGGTCATCGGGATCTCCGGTCATGTTGTTTGCCGCGCACTATGACCGAGGCTGCGCACCCCGATCCATATCTTTCCGTCGTAGGGCTGCCGCGTCCATCGCATGGCGGCTTGTGCCATGCTGGCGCCGGGCGGCAGTCAACGGATCAGGACGGGGACATCACATCATGCGCATCTGCATTTTCGGCGCAGGCGCCGTCGGGAGCCATATCGCGGTCAGGCTGGCCCGTGCCGGCCATGAGGTCTCGTGCGTGATGCGGGGCGCGCATCTCGAAGCGGTGCGCGCGAACGGCCTGAAGCTGCGCGTCGGCGATTCCGAGGTGGGAGCCAAGGTGAATGCCACGGGCGATCCGGCCCTGCTCGGACCGCAGGACGTGGTGATCAGCACGCTGAAAGCGACTGCGCTCCAGGGGCTGGTCGCCAGCCTCAAGCCGCTGCTCCAGGACGATACCGCGATCGTGTTCGCCCAGAACGGCATTCCCTGGTGGTATGGGATCGGCCTGCCGCCGCGGCACCCGACCCCGCCCGACATCTCCTTCCTTGATCCCGGCGGACGGCTGCGCGCCTGCATCCCGAAAGAGCGGATCGTCGGTGGGGTGGTGTTCTCGTCCAACGAGGTGATCGCACCGGGCGTGGTGCAAAACCTCACGCCCGATCGCAACCGCCTGCTGATCGGCGAATGCGACGACCGCCATTGCGAGCGCATCACCAAACTCCGGAACGTGTTGAACGACGCTCGGCTGGACTCGCCGCCGGTTTCCGATATCCGCGAGGCGATCTGGTCAAAGCTGCTGACCAACATGTCGCTCTCGGTGCTGTGCCTGCTCACCGGCCAGACCGCGCGCGGCGTGCGCGACGACCCCGCCTTTACCGAAGTGATCCCGCGCATGCTGAACGAGGCCAACGACATCGCGCAGCACTTCATTCCCGAGGTCAAGCGCGTGACCCGCAGCGGCCCCGCCCCCAACCACAAGCCGTCGCTGCTGCAGGACTACGAGCTCGGCCGCGCCATGGAGATCGACGTGCTGGTGAAGGCGCCCGCCGCCTTCGCGGGCACTGCCTGCCTCTCGACGCCGACGCTGGACCTGATCGCCGCGCTCGCGATCCAGAAGGCGCGCGACAAGGGGCTTTACTCCGCCTGAATTCAGGCGAGCGCGTCGATCCACGCCGCGAGCGTATCGAGCACCTCGGTCAGCGCTTCTTCATTGGTGCGGCCGGACTTTTTCAGCACCGCGAAGGAGTGATCGCCGCCTGCGATCTCATGCAGCGTCGCCTTCGCCCCGAGCGCCGCCACCACGGGCTTGAGAAGACCGAGGTTGGCGAGCTTGTCGCGCGTGCCTTGCAGGAACAGCATGGGAATTGCGATGCCGGCGAGGTGCTCGGCGCGCTCACTCGATGGCTTGTTGTCGGCATGCAGGGGAAAACCGAGGAAGGCGAGCCCTTTGACATTAGGCAGCGAGGCCTTGGACTGGGCCTGCGACGTCATTCGCCCGCCGAACGATTTTCCACCCGCGACGAGCTTGAGCCCGGGACACAGCCGCGCCGCCTCCTCGACTGCCGCGCGGATGGTGGCGTGCGCGACCGCCGGCTGGTCGGGGCGCCCTTGTTTCCTCTCCATGTAGGGAAAATTGAAGCGGAACGCGGCGATGCCGCGCTCCGCGAGCCCCTCCGCGACCTCGTTCATGAACGAATGCCGCATATCGGCGCCGGCGCCATGCGCCAGAACGTAGCAGGCCCGCGCATGCTCCGGCCGCGTCAGCATCGCCGAGACCGTGCCGATGCGCGCGATGTCGAGCTTGAGCTCTGTTGCCTTGGTCCTCATGACGCGTTCAGCCCTCGATCGGCACTTAGCGGCGCGCCCCACTTGCGGGCCAGAGATAATTCAGAACGCGACCAAGCGTCGTCATGATCTCGCGATGTCCGGCCTCGCTGCCGACCGAGCCGAATTTCTCCTCCAGCGCCAGCTTGGCAAAGCCGTGGACAGTCGACCAGGCCGCCGCCGCCGCAATCTTCGCCTCTTTCGGCGTCCCGCCGACGAGCTCGGCGATAATGATCTCGAACTCGCGGCCGGCCGCCCTGCTCGCCTGCGTCAGACGCGAGTCGTCGGCGACGAGGCGCTTGTTGGCAAACATCATCTGGAATCGGCCGGGATGCTTGAGCGCGAATTCGACATAGGCAAGCCCCTGGGCCTGAAGCTTTTCGCGCGCTCCCTGCTTGCGGGACGCAGCATCGCGCAGCGCGCCGGCCAGTGCATCATAACCGCGGATCGCCACCTCGGTCAGCAGGCCCTGCGCATTGCCGAAGTGGTGCGACGGTGCGGCCGGAGACACACCGGCGCGGCGAGCGGCCTCGCGCAGGGTAAAAGCTTCGGCGCCGTGCTCGGCCAAAATGGCCTCGCTCGCTGCGATCAGAGCCTCCTGAAGCTCTCCGTGATGATAGCCGGGTTCGGGCCGGGGAGCCCGGTGGCTCGGCGCGGCGCGCGGCGTTTTCGATTTCGTCATGCTAACTTGACACTGTTCAGATTGCAGACTACCTATCTTAACACCGTTTAGATTGGTCAGCCGGGAGTTCGAAATGACCGAAATGCAGCATAGCACCGCAAGTTCGCGCGTAAAGCGGCGTCATCTGGTGGCCGGCGCCGCGCTGGGCATGCTGGCGAGCACCGTCGGCGGCCTGGCCGGCGGCATCGCGCTCGGCCAGAGCGCGGCGCTGCCGCAGCAGAAGCCGAGCGGCAGGCGCCGCTTCGACGACAAGACCGTCATCGTGACCGGCGGCACTTCCGGCATCGGCCGCGCCGCCGCATTGATGTTCGCCGCCGAAGGCGGCAAGGTCGTGTTCTGTGGACGCAATGTCGAGCGCGGAACGCGGGTTGAGGACGAGATCAAGGCGGGCGGCGGCAACGCAACGTTCGTCCGCGCCGATGTCCGCAACGAGGCCGAGGTCAAGGCCTTGGTCGATAAAACGATCGATCTTCACGGCCGCCTCGATGTCGCTTTCAACAATGCCGGCATCTCGATCGAAAAGCCGCTGCACCAGTACAGCGCGGCCGAATTCGACGATGTGATCAATACCGACCTGCGCGGTGTGTTCCTCTCGATGAAGTACCAGATTCCGCACATGCTGCGGACGGGTGGGTCGATCGTGGTGACGTCGTCATCCAACGCCATCGCCACCACGGCGAACCGTTCGGCCTATTCCGCCGCCAAGCGCGGGCTTGTCGGCATGGTTCAGGCCGCAGCACTCGAATATGCCCAATACGGGATCCGCATCAATACGCTGATTCCCGGCACCACGGATACGCCCTTCATCCGACGGCTCGCCGGCATGGAAAACCTGCCCGATGCCGCCTGGCACGTCGCCATCGCGCAATGGGCCAAATCCCATGTACCGGGAATGCAGCGCGTGGCGACGGCGGAGGAGATCGCAGCCTTCGCACTCGTGCTCGCCTCGGACGATCATCCCTACACGACGGGGGGCCAGTTCGTCGTCGACGGCGGCAAGACCGCGCAGGCGGGATAGGGCATCCGCCGACGCAGCCTCAAGACACGATCTTTGGCAGCTCCGGTCGGCGTCGCAACACGACGGGCTTGCGCCCGCGTCTCGCCTTGTGGCACGGCTGAGCGGACACATCGCCAGCACGATCGAGGCCGCCATGTCCTACCGCTCCTCCTGGATGACTGAAGAACTCGATGTCTTCCGCGACCAGTTCCGGAAATATCTCGCCAAGGATCTGGCACCGCACGCCGAGAAATGGCGCGAGCAGAAGATGGTCGAGCGCTTTGCATGGCGCGGGCTTGGCGAGATGGGCGCGCTGCTCGCAAGCGTACCGGAGGAGTATGGCGGACTGGGCGCGAACTTCGCCTATGACGCCGCGGTGCTGGAAGACCTCGAAAGCACCGTGCCGGAGCTGACGACCGGCGTTTCCGTGCACAGCGCCATCGTCGCGCACTACATCCTCAACTACGGCTCGGAGGAGCAGAGGAAGCGCTGGCTGCCGAAGATGGCTTCGGGCGAGATGGTCGGTGCCATCGCCATGACCGAGCCCGGCACCGGCTCTGACCTCCAGGCCGTGAAGACCACGGCAAAAAAGCAAGGCAATTCCTACGTCATCAACGGCCAGAAGACGTTCATCACCAACGGCCAGGCCGCCGATCTCGTGATCGTGGTGGCGCGGACCGGCGAGGTCGGCGCCAAGGGCATTTCGCTGATCGTGGTCGAGACCGCGGGCGCGGACGGCTACAAGCGCGGGCGCAACCTCGACAAGATCGGCCTGCATGCCTCCGACACGTCGGAGCTGTTCTTCGACAATGTCACGGTGCCGCCGGACAATCTGCTCGGCGGCGAGGAAGGCCAGGGTTTTGTCCAGCTGATGCAGCAATTGCCGCAGGAGCGGCTGGCGCTCGCGGTCGGCGCCGTCGCCTCGATGGAGCGCGCGGTCAAGCTCACCACAGAATATACCAAGGAGCGGACGGCGTTCGGCAAGCCGCTGATGGATTTCCAGAACACCGCCTTCACGCTCGCGGAACGCAAGACCGAGGCCATGATCGCGCGCGTCTTCGTCGACTGGTGCATCGAGCGACTGATCGCCAAGGACCTCGACACCGTCACGGCGTCGATGGCGAAATACTGGTGCTCGGACAAGCAGGTCCAGACCGCCGACGAATGCCTGCAGCTGTTCGGCGGCTACGGCTACATGCAGGAATATCCGATCTCGCGCATCTTCATCGATTCCCGCATCCAGAAGATCTACGGCGGCACCAACGAGATCATGAAGCTGCTGATCGCAAGATCGCTATAGTCGCTATCTCATCCGCTTGTCGGTAGCGAGGAAATCGACGAACGTCCTCACCTTGGCGGAAAGATATTTGCGACTGGGACAGACCGACTGAGCCGATTCTTTTGAGCGCGCGCCTCGTCCTTCGAGACGACCGCTCCGCGGTCTCCTCAGGATGAGGCTAAGGGGCATCGGCGCCCGCTGAAAACTTTGACCGCGCACTCCGCCCTCATCCTGAGGAGCCCGCCAAAGCGGGCGTCTCGAAGGATAGGCCGCGGGGAGCCCGCTCTTAAATGCGGTCGCCCTGCTGCAAGCGGGAAGAGGCGAAATTCGGCCGACGCGTTGCGCTCCACCTAATTCGGATGCCACCAGCGGCCGCCGACGACGACGCCTTCGGAGACGATCTTGCGGTCGCCGATCAGGTGCTCGCCGACCACGTCCTCATAGTCGAACTGGCCTTCCCTCACCGAGATCAGCGTGGCATCGCCGACGCTGCCGGGCTTGAGGCTGCCGAGCTCGGGCCGCCGCAGTGCCATGGCGGCGTTGACGGTCGAGCTTGCGATTACATCCGACAGCGGCATGCCCATGCACAGAAATTTCGACAGCGTCGTGACCTGGTCGAAGGCCGGGCCGTCGATGCAGAGCTGATGGATGTCCGACGAGATGGTGTCCGGATAGAAGCCGTTGGCGAGCATCGCGCGCGCGGTCTTGAAAGCGAACGAGCCCTTGCCGTGACCGATATCGAACAGCACGCCGCGCTCGCGCGCGTCCAGCACCGCCCTCTTCACCGTGCCTTGCGCGGTCGCCGGCGTGTTCGGGAACGGCCGGAACGCGTGGGTCAGCACGTCGCCGGGACGCAGGCGCGCCAGCACCTCCTCGTAGCTCGGCGGCGGATGGTCGATATGCGCCATCAGGGGCATGCCGACCTCGTCTGCGACCTGTAGCGCGATGTCGAGCGGCACCGTCCCCGAGGTGCCCGAGGCATGCAGCCCGACGCGCACCTTGATGCCGACGACGAGGTCGCGATTGGCATCCGCCACCTTGGCCGCCTCGATCGGATTCATCAGCCGCAATTCCTCGCTCTCGCCGACCATGACCCGCTGCGAGAAGCCGAAGATGCCGGCATGCGAGACGTGCAGATAAGCGAGGATGCGGACCTGGCTCGGCTCGATCACATGCTTGCGGAAGCCCGCGAAATTGCCGGGGCCGGCGCTGCCGGTGTCGACCGAGGTGGTGACGCCGGAGTTGCGGCAGAATTCCTCGGCATCGATGCCGAGCGAGGTGCCGCCCCAATAGACGTGGGTGTGAAGGTCGATCAGCCCGGGGGTGACGATGTAGCTGGAAACGTCGCGCACCTCGGTGCCCGGATCCGCCTTGAGCCCGCTGCCGACTGCAGCGACCTTGCCGCCGGCAAAGGCGACATCGGTCACGGCATCGAGCTTCTGGGACGGATCGACCACACGGCCGCCGCGCAGGATCAAGTCGAAAGGCATTGTCGTCTCCGGATGCGGCAGTGAGGCGGGGCCGACATGTCGGCGAGGCTAGGAGGGAGTTTTCCCGCTTCTAGCAAGTTTTGCGCGATGGAGCGTGGGAAAGAAGGGCGATGGCCCATGACAAAATGGCGATCCCGGGAAGACTCGAACTTCCGACCTACGGTTTAGGAAACCGTCGCTCTATCCGGCTGAGCTACGGGACCGCGGAACCCACCGAGCGGCGGGTTACCGGCGCCGTTCATATCAAAGCGGTGGCGAGACCGAAAGCCTCCAGTTTCCACGGTCCGAGGGGGTCTGATCAGGATTTCCCGTACAAGCCCTGGTAGCGGCCCTCGCGGATGGCCTTCAGCGTCTCTTCCTCACGGGTGATCTGGGCACGCACCGCGTCGAGCAGCGCCGCTGCGCCGGCGGCGGGAAACGACACCACGCCGTCCTCGTCGCCGACCACGATGTCGCCGGGCGAGATCACGCTGCCGCCGATCGAGACCGGCACGTTGATCTCGCCGGGGCCGTTCTTGTAGGGGCCGCGGTGGATCACCGCGCGGGCGAAGCAGGGAAAGTCGTCCCCGGCGAAAGACGCGACGTCGCGGATCGCGCCGTCGATCACGTAGCCTTCGGCTTTGCGCCACTGCGCGATGTTCTTCATGATCTCGCCGACCAGCGCCCGGGTCTCGTCGCCGCCGCCATCGACCACGATGACGTCGCCGGGTCCGACCAGCTCGAGCGCACGGTGGATCGCGAGATTGTCGCCCGGCCGCGTGCGCACCGTGAACGCCGTCCCCACCAGCTTGCCGCCGCGATGGCAGGGCTTGAGCCCGACCGCGCCCGGCAGCCGGCCGAGATTGTCGGAGATGATCGAGGTCGGCGCCGCCCTGAAACTCGCGATGATATCGGCCGGCGGTTTCGGCACGCTGTTGGCAGCGATGGTGATGGTCATGAAAGCCCCGCCCTTCTCATCCGCGTCACCGCTCCGCCCCGCAACCGGGACTGTCGAACAGCGCGGCAAGCCCGCATTTCGAGGTCAGCATCTTGTCGCCGTCATGGCCGACGCCGGCGACGTCCCACACCCGGTGATTGGGCGTGCCATGGTCACGCTTTGCCATCGCCTCCACATAGGCGTGACCGCGGGCGTAGCGATAAGGGCCTTGCGCCTTCGCCATGCAGCTCTTGTCGAGCGCCGGGTGCTCCGGATTGTTGTCGAGCGTGCCGAGCAGGTAGATCACGTCACGCTCGACATAGCGCTGCTCGAGCGCGGCCGGTGTGGCGTCGGCGAGGTAAAGCGGGCGCTCGTCCATGCCGTATTTCCATTTGTTGTAGCCCGGGCAGGATGCGGCAACAGCGGGCACGGGCCGATCCGCGCTGAAATAGGCGTAGGAGGACGGGTTGGCGACGACGTAGCGGACGTCGATGTGCTGGCGCGACAGCATCGCCTCGCCCTTGCCCGCAATGGCATAGCGCTGCGCGACCTGCCCGCCGCCGGAATGACCGGCAACCACGACCTGCTTCAGATTCGGGAAGATGCGCCGGTCGGAGAGTTTTGCGAGAATCGCATCCAGTGCCTCGAAAGAAGAAACCGGATTCGGCGCCAGCGCAGCGTCGCCGCCCTCCCATCCCTCCAGCGACCAGCGCAGCGTGTCCGCGGGCAGCTTGTGCGCTTCGATGTCGATCTCCGCCAGGAACTGCGGCACGATCATGAGCGCGCTCTTGCCGTCGTCGCCGGCTGCGAGCTGCGCGGTGTGCGCTGACAAATAATATTCGTCGGCATTGCGCAGGCGTCCGTGCAGAACAATGATCGCGCGCGAGACCACCGGCATCGGCAGCGACCAGTCGCTGGAGAGATAGAGCGGCAACATCCCCTGACCGCCGATGGAGAGCCTCGCGTCGGCGATCACCTTCACCGACTTGCGGTTGGGTGCATCCTCGTCGGCTGCGAACGCATGGCCGGACACCAGCGCCAACGCAATTGCGGCGAGACAGGCCAGCGCTCTCATGGTGGTCATTCCCCTTCAAATTCAAGCCGAACTCTAAGCGCATCACCTGCCGTACGGCTGTGACTCCAGCGCCACGTCAAGCAAAAAATGTCAGCACCCCAGCCATGAAATTCCCGGGTTCCATGGGTGACAAGCCGGCAATAAAGGGGCAAAAATTCGTCCGACTCAGTTCGGGTTGAGTTTTGCAAGGAATGCTCTCGTAGAATGTCGGACGTAGTTGCATCGCGTCGTGCGGCGCTTGTCATTGCCACAGCAGGATTTTCTCTGCTGATGCCGTCGCATGCCCAGGCGCCATGGTGGAAGCACGCCCCCGTCGATTTCGAGGAATGCGCCGATGCGGCCGAGAAGGCCGCGACCAAGGCCGAGAAAACGGCGGCGCTTGCCGATTGCAACGCCAAATTCGCCGGCCGCCGCAAGACCGGTGGCGGCTATTCCTATTATGACTTCCTGCAGGACCGCACCTTCGACATCGCCGGACCAAATCCGACGCCGGAGGAGCAGAAGAAGATCGACCAATCCTATACCGCCTATCTCGCCAACCAGCGCCGCAGCACCGTTGCGGCCGAAGCCGTCGCGCACCAGCAGCAGGAACAAGAGGTCCACGAGGTCGCGCTGCGAACCGAGATCGAGCGTGTGCCTGTTCCGGTCGAGCGGCCAAAGGTCCAGCAGGCGGTCGGCGCCGATCCGCGGACGCGGCCGAAGGGCGGCAATTGCGCCAAGAGCTCGTTCTCCTGTGAATGGCCGCGCCTGTCGGAGGGCCTGAGCGAGCTCAAGAAGCTGTTCAGCCCGACGCCGAGCAAGCCGGCGAAGAAGGGCTAAGCCGGCGGCAATCCAGAGCGCACGCCGGCCGAATGAAACTCCGCTGTCGTCCCGGACAAGCGAGCGAAGCGGAGCGCCGATCCGGGACGACAGCGGTAAATGTCGCGTCGAGCGGCGCGCGTCAGTTCGTATGCTTCTTCTTGCTGCGCCTGGGCGTCACCACCGGTGCCGTTACCGGCGCTGTTGTCGTCGGCGGGTTGCTCAACGCCTTGCGGCTCTCCTGCAGTCGCGCGTCGTAGCCGGGAGAGTTCATGACGGTCGGCGGCCTTGCCGCCGCGAAGGTGGAAGCGCCGCAGAGGGCGGCCAAAGCGAGCCCGATCAGCAAACAACACCTCATCGCGTTCTCTCCCATCGCACTCAAGCCCTAGCCGCGGATCTGCTGCGGCGTCAGCCCGGGCGGACCCTTGCCCGCGACTTCCGCTTCCTTGATCAGCGCAACAATGCGGCGCATCAGCGGCACAGCGACGTCATGTTGCTCGGCAAGCGCAATGACCGCGCCCTGGAGATAGTCGATCTCGGTCCGGCGCCCCTGCTTCAAGTCCTGCCACATCGAGGAACGCGCCTCGGGATCGATCTTCACGGTGCGGCCCAGGATCAGGTTGAAGATCGAGTCGGGCAACCTCAGCAGGGTCGGTGTCCAGTTCGCAGGGACCGGCGTCGCCGATACCGGATTGATGCCGGCGGCCTTGATCACAGCCAGCCCCTCCGCCATCTGGTCGGCGAACAATTTTCGCCATTCGCGATTCGCCAATTGCGCAGCCAGCGGCAGGTCCGACAAGGCGCTGAGCGCGTTGTTCAAATTGATGATCAGCTTGCCCCATTGCACGCCGGTGATGTCGCGGCTGGCACGGACGGCAAGCCCCGGCACCGACAGCGCGGCGGCGGTGTTGTCCGCATCTTCGCCGAGATGAATGTCACCCGACGTCGAACGATGGAAGCGGCCCTCGCCCATCGCGATCACGTTGAACGGCACCATGCCGGCGAGCACGCGCCGGCCGCCGAGGCGCTCATGCAGGACGGCGACATTGCCGACGCCGTTTTGCAAGGACACGATGACGGCATCCCGCGGGGCGTGCTGCGCGATCAGGTCCGCGACCGCAGCTGTGTCCGCACTCTTCACCGTGACCAGCACGATGCCGGCGCTGTGCAAGATCGCGGGATCCTCCGACAGCGCCAGCTGGCCCGCACCGAGCTTGTTCTCGGCGCCGTCGAAACCGGTCAACCGCAGCCCGAACCGCTCGATCTCCGCCTTCACCCGCGGCCGCACCAAAAGCCCGACGCGGCGATTGGCGACCGCCAGCATGCCGCCGACAAAGCAGCCGATCGCGCCCGCTCCGGCCACCACGATCGATCGATCCGTATTCACCTGGCCACGCTCCCAAAATGAGTCGCCCTCGATAGCAGAGGCGAGCTCTGCTGCCCATCGCGCGGTTGCGCCGCATCCGCCTTGTAACCGTCATGAGAGCCTCATATGTTTTCGAACGGGGCTTGTACCGGCAGGAGACGGCCATGGGTTTACTCGACGTCCTCAACGGCATGCAGAACGGCCCGCGCGGCCCCAGCGCGCCGAGCTCGCAATCCTCATCGAGCGGCGGCATGTCGCCCATGACCATGGCGATCCTCGGCCTGCTCGCCTGGAAGGCATTCAAGCATTTGAGCGGCAACCAATCCGGCAGTGCGCCGCAGCCCTCCCCGGGACCGACGCACCTCCCCCCGCCGGCAAACGCGGGCGCTGGCGGCGGCCTCGGTGACATTCTCAAGGGCAGCCTCGGCGGCCTGCTCGCGGGAGGCGCGGCTGGCAGCGTGCTCAGCGGTGGGCTCGGCGATCTCCTCAATCAGCTTCAGCAGAGCGGTCACGGCGAGACCGCGAACTCCTGGGTCGGCAAAGGCGACAACAAGCCGATCGCCCCTGGCGATCTCGCCAACGCACTCGGCGCCGACCAGATCCAAAGCCTGTCGGCCCAGAGCGGGCTGTCGCGCGACGAGCTGCTGTCAGGCCTGAGCCAGTATCTGCCGCAGGTGGTCGATCACCTGACGCCGGACGGCCGGCTGCCGACCGACAACGAGATCGCGGGTCGAGTCTGATTGTGGTCTAACCGAGGGGAGCACGGACATGAGTATGGGCGGCATCTTGTGGATCATCGTCGTCGGCTTCGTCGCCGGCCTCATCGCGCGTTGGCTGGCGCCGGGGCCGAACAACCCGTCGGGTTTCATCCTCACCACCATCCTCGGCATCGTCGGCGCGTTTCTCGCGACCTTCATCGGCCAGGCCATCGGCCATTATGGTCCGGACCAGGGCGCCGGCTTCATCATGGCCACCATCGGCGCCGTGGTGGTGCTGTTCATCTGGCACCGGCTGGTCGCGAGCGGCGTGATCAAGGGGTAGCCCACGGTCCCTTTGCGCTGTGGCCTATCAATAAGTTCGGTGTCGTCCCGGCGAAGGCCGGGACCCATAGCCACCGAATTTGGTTTGGCGAAGATTGGTAGTTGCCGACTTCGCGCGACAACGACTGCCTGTGGATATGGGTCCCGGCCTTCGCCGGGACGACCGCAATTTATGACGCGCGAAGCGGCGTCAACTAAGTCACCAAATGCATCCCCGCATCCATCCGCACGACTTCGCCGGTCATGTTGCTCGACGCCGGCATCGCGAGGAAACAGACCAGCTGCGCGATGTCCTCCGCTGATGATGCGACCTTGAGCGGCACCTTCGCCACGACGCTGTCGCGCACCTGCTTGGCGCCCGCCTCGCCGCGGCCCTTGGTGAACCAGGGCGTGTCGATATAGCCGGGGCACACCGTGTTGACGCGGATCAGCGGCGCCAGCGCACGTGACAGCGACAGCGTCATCGTGTTCAGCGCGCCCTTGCTCGCGGCGTACGCAATCGACGAGCCGATTCCACTGATCCCCGCGACCGACGACACGTTCACCACCGCGGACGGTCGCCCCGCAGCCTTGGCGCCGGCCTCCAGCAGGCTGCGCGCCGCGCGGACCATCTGGAACGGGCCGATGGTGTTGACGCCGTACAAGCGCTGGAAATCCTCCGCCGACAATCCGTCGAGGTCTGCATGGGCGACATGCTTGGTGGTGCCAGCATTGTTGACGAGTGCGTCGAGGCGGCCCCAGCCGCCGGCTGCCGCGACGATCTTGCGGCAGTCTTCGTCGCGCGACACGTCGCCTTGCGCGATCACGACCTCCGCGGCGCCCGCCTTGCGGCAGGCCTCGGCGGTGGCCTCGGCTTCCCTCTCGCTCGAGGAATAGTTGATGACGAGCCGCGCCCCGCTGCGCGCGAGAATTTCCGCGGTCGCCGCGCCGAGGCCGGACGCGGACCCCGTCAGGATTGCGCACAAGCCGTCCTTTGCCATCCGGATGTCCTTCCCCGTTTGTTGAATTGCAGGCTCTTTGGATTTGGCCGGCCCTGTTTAGCGAGTTTGCGGCGCCCTGCAAATCGAGCAAACTCCGCTAAGCGGAATTAGTCCAGTTCGGTTCTTGCGCCCATGCCCGCGCCGCAGGTTGACCTGCGATCAACGCTTGTCAGGGCCATGGCTTTTTCGGATCATCGGGCGCAAGAAGAACCTGCACGCCCGCCCAACGGCCGGACGCGCCAATGGCAAAACACGGGGCAGAAACACGGGGAACGCTGTGGCGGAGAGTGACAATATCGTCGTCGAGACCGCGGAGAAAATCTTCGCCGATCTCGCCGATCCGCAAACCATCAACAACGACAAGAAGAATTCGTGGCAGGCGCCGCTGTGGCAAGCGCTGAGCGAGGCCGGGCTGCCATTGTCCTGGGTGCCTGACGATTTCGGCGGCTCGGGCGCGAGCCTGGCTGACGGCTTTGCGCTTCTCAATGCCGCCGGACGATTTGCGGTCTCGGTTCCGCTGGCCGAAACCATGCTCGCAGGCTGGCTGCTCGCGCAGGCGAAGATCGCCTCGCCCGAGGGCGAGATGACCGTGCTGCCGGCTTCCCCGAAGGATCGCATCACGCTCGACGCCGACGGCTCGCTCTCCGGCCGCGCGCGCGGCGTTCCCTTTGCCAAGGCGGCGAAGCATGTTGCAGTCCTTGCGCACGGCAAGGACGGCGTCTCGATCGCACTGGTCGAGGCATCCCGTGCGCGGATCGAATCCGGACTCAATGTTGGTTATGACCACAGCGACACCGTCATGCTCGACAAGGTCCAGCCCATCACCGTCAAGCCGGCGCCAAAGGGATTTGACCAGACCACGATGATGCTGATGGGCGGCGTCGCGCGCAGCCTGCAGATCGCGGGCGCGCTGGAAGCGATGCTCGACATCTCCGTGCGCTATTCCAACGAGCGTGTCGCTTTCGAAAAGAAGATCTCGAAATTCCAGGCGGTGCAGCATAATCTCGCCCGCCTTGCCGGCGAGTCCGCCGCAGCGCTGGCGGCAGCAACGTCGGCTGCCGATGCGATCGCGAACGCAAAATCGTTCGACGACGAGGTCTATCTCGAAGCCGCCGCCGCCAAGATCCGTTGCGCGGAAGCGGCCGAAAAAGGCGGCGCCATTGCGCATCAGGTCCATGGCGCGATCGGCTTTACCCTGGAGCACATTTTGCACCGCTATTCGCTGCGGGCGCTCGCCTGGCGCGACGATTTCGGCTCGGAAAGCCACTGGGCCGTCGAACTCGGCAAGCTGGTTGCGAAGCGTGGCGCCGACGAATTGTGGCCGCTCGTGGCCGCGCGCTGATCAGGAAGAGAAACACATGACCGCCGCTCTCCGCTTCGATCCGATCCGCCTGCCGGCTGAATGCGAGCAATTGCGCAAGGAAGTGCGCGCCTTCCTCGCCGAGGAAATCGCCGCCGGCACTTTCGATCCGCACAAGCCCAACCGCGAGGACACCGACGCGCCGGAATTTTCCCGCCGGGTCGGCGCCAAGGGCTGGCTCGGAATGACCTGGCCGAAGAAATATGGCGGCCAGGAGCGCTCGTTCCTCGAACGTTACGTCGTGACGGAGGAGATGCGCATCGCCAACGCGCCGACGCGGCGCTTCTTCGTCGCCGACCGCCAGAGCGGGCCGGTGCTGCTCAAATACGCGCCCGAGCACATCAAGATGGAGATCTTGCCGCGGATCTGCCGCGGCGAGATCTGTTTTGCCATCGGCATGAGCGAGCCGAACTCCGGCTCCGACTTGTTCGCGGCGAAAACGCGCGCGACCAAGACCGACGGCGGCTATCTCATCAACGGCACCAAGATCTGGACCTCGTCGGCGCACATCGCCGACTACATGATCGCGATTTTCCGCACCTCGCCACCGACCAAGGAAAACCGCCGCCACGGCCTGACCCAGTTCCTGGTCAAGATGAAGCAGCCGGGCATCCAGGTGAATCCGATCGGCCAGATCACCGGCCAGTACGAGTTCAACGAGGTCGTCTTCACCGACTTCTTCGTGCCCGACGATCATGTGCTTGGCGAGGTCGACGGTGCCTGGAAACAGGCGACATCGGAGCTTGCCTATGAGCGCTCGGGTCCCGAGCGCTTCCTGGAAACCTACTACGTGCTGACCGAGCTGGTCCGCGCGGTCGGACCCAATCCGGATACGCGCAGCGCCGAAGGCATCGGAAGGCTGGTGGCGCAGCTCCACACCATGCGGCGCATGTCGGTCTCGGTCGCCGGCATGCTGCAAGCCGGCAAGGAACCCGTGGTCGAGGCCTCCATCGTCAAGGACATCGGCACGGTCTGGGAGCAGCAGCTGCCGCATCGGGTGCGCGATCTCGCCGCCTTCGTCGAGGAGACCGCGACCAACCGCGAGACGCTGGAACGGCAACTCGACTTCGCCATCAAGACCGCGCCGAAACTCACCATCCAGGGCGGCACCACCGAAGTGCTGCGCGGCATCATCGCGCGCGGGCTGGGACTTCGATAGTCAGATGCGAGCGACGCTCTCGCACCGCGCGCTCTTCACCTCCTCCATCGGGAAGGTGGTTCTTCGCTACCGAGATACTGGAGACTAGAATGACCATCTACAAGGACATCGGCGTCGAGAAGGTCGGGCACGTCGGGACCATCGAGATCCGCCGCCCGCCGCTCAATTTCTTCGACATCTCGCTGATCAACCAGATCGCGGACGCGCTCGACGAGTTCGATCGCGATATCGAAATCCGCAGCTCGGTCTTGTCGGCGCAAGGCAAGGCGTTCTGCGCCGGCGCCAACTTCGGCGATCCGGCACGACAGGCGCAGGAAGCGCGCGAGGCCGAGAAGACGGCCAAGGGCGATCCCGCGGACAGCCTTGGCCCGATCAACCATCTCTACATCCAGGCCGTGCGCATCTTCCGCGCCAAGAAGCCGATCGTCGCCGCTGTACAGGGCGCCGCCATCGGCGGCGGACTGGGTCTCGCGGTCTCGGCGGACTTCCGCGTCACCTGCCCCGAAGCGCGCTTCTCCGCCAACTTTACCAAGCTGGGCTTCCATCCCGGCTTCGGCCTGACGGTGACGCTGCCCGAGCTGATCGGGAAGAACAATGCGGAATTGATGTTCTACACCAGCCGCCGCGTCACCGGCGAGGAAGCCTACAAATGGGGCCTCGCCAACGAGCTGGTGCCGCAGGACCAGGTGAAAGCCGCAGCGCTGAAGCTCGCCGGCGAAATCGCCGAATGCTCCCCGCTCGGCCTCGTCTCCACCCGCGCCACCATGCGCGCCGGCCTCGCCGACCGCGTCATGGCCGCGACCAACCACGAGCTCGAGGAACAGACACGCCTGCGCGCGACGGAGGATTTCAAGGAAGGCGTGAAAGCCACGGAAGAGCGACGCGTAGCGAATTTCAGGGGGCGGTGACTCACGCTTCTCGCCTCCCGCCGCCATCGCCACATACTCGGGTGTCGTCCCGGCGAAGGCCGGGACCCATAACCCCAGGGAGAATTTGTAGCGCGCGGTTGGTCACCACGAGTCTTCGCCAAACCACTGCCTGTGGTTATGGGTCCCGGCCTTCGCCGGGACGACACCGTAGGACTTGGCTAGCTACTTCCGCCCGACCACGAGCGCATCCAAGATCGTCACGCCCTGTCGTTCTGGATGCGCAACACAGGGTTGTGCACCGAGAAGGCAAGACCTCAGGCTACGAGCCGGAACGTTACCCCACCTAACAAGAACTCATTCCCAGCAACCGCTTGGCCCTTTTGCCTTGCCGCGTGCAGCACGCGCGTCACATCAGCCACCTGAAACTCCAGCGCGCTCATGATTTCGCTCGCCCCTTTTACGAAGCGAAAGCTGGCGTTGGGCAGCTTGAGCTCTGCGTCGCCGCCACGTGTGGCGCCCGGCACAACACCGATGATCTTGCCCCAGTGCTCCGCAAGCCCCTGCGGGTCGGGGCTCTGCATCTCCACGGCGGTCAGCGCCTGCGTCACATCCGTGCGGATGAACTTTTGCCAGTCCGGCCCCGCTGGTGGGTACGCGCCCAGACTATCGTCGCTGCCTTCGGTGTGGTTGAACTCGATGAACGCGGCGCGGCAGTCGCGGGGGTGGAGCTGAACGCCGTGATAGGGCGCATGGTCGATGACGTTGGCGGTGCGCACGCCCATGGCGTTGGCGTTACGGCCGCGTTCGTCCGGATCGTTGCAGCAGAAGATCGCCATGTAGCCGCCGCGACCGCC
The DNA here is from genome assembly GCF_055807395.1 of Bradyrhizobium sp. Kon10. NCBI lineage: Bacteria > Pseudomonadati > Pseudomonadota > Alphaproteobacteria > Hyphomicrobiales > Nitrobacteraceae > Bradyrhizobium > Bradyrhizobium sp. Kon10. Next base: position 105,857 of record NZ_JBVVOZ010000018.1, read on the forward strand.
GCTCTTCTCGATGAAGCGGCCGGCCGTGGTGCCGTCCCTGAACGGCGCCACCACTTCCAGCAAAATCGTGTCGACCGGGAGCAGCGCGTTCTCCAAGCCGTATTTTGCGACATTGCCGTCGCGGTAGCAGACGGCGAGGCCCATGATCTCGGCAATGTCGGAGATGACAGGCGCGAGCTGCGGCGCGACCAAGCAGATCTGTCGCAGCCGCATATAGGGCACCATCGTCATGCGCCCTTGAACGCCGGCTTGCGCTTCTCGACGAAGGCCTTGGCGGCCTCCTTGTGGTCCTCGGTGTCGCCGCAGCGGGTGTGATGGATCGCCTCGCCGTCGAAGCAGTCTTCCAGCGCCAGGTGCTCGGCATTGTTGATGTTGCGCTTGATGAATCCGAGCGCGATCGACGGCCCCTGCGCCAGCGACAGCGCGAGCTCGTGCGCGGCGGTGTCGATCTCCGCATCGGGCACGACCCTGGTCACCATGCCGATCGCATGCGCCTCCCTGGCCGTGAGCACCGGCGAGGTCAGATAGAGCTCGCGCGCCCGCGCGCTGCCGAGCAGTTGCGTCAGGAAATAGGTGCCGCCGTAATCGCCGGAGAAGCCGACCTTGGCGAAGGCGGTCGTGATCTTGCAGGATTCGCTGGCGACACGCAGGTCACAGGACAGCGCCATCGACAGCCCGGCGCCGGCCGCGGCGCCATCGAGCTGCGCCACCACGGGTTTCGGCATCTGATGCAGGATGCGCGACACCTCCATGCCGCGGCGCAGATTTGCGAGCTTCTGCTCGAACGGCAGCGGCGCGCGGCCCTCCGCCATCGACTTGACGTCGCCACCGACGCAGAAGCTGCCCCCGGCGCCCTTGAACAGCACCGCGCGCACCTCCGGATCGTCGGCCGCGCGCCGCGCGGCCTCGACCAGCCCGCGCACCATGTCGGGGTTGAGCGCGTTCTTCCGCTCGGGGCGGTTCATGGTGATGGTGAGCAGCCCGCCTTCGAGCTTTTGCAGAACCATGTCGTTGCTCATGGGTGTCTCCCTTGTTGTTGTTTTGTATCTCCGTCGTTCCGGGGCTCGCGAAGCGAGAATCCGGAACCTCGAGATCCCGGGTTCGCTTCGCGCCCCGGGATGACGGCGCGACTTCGTCACGCCGTCATTTCTTCACCAGCGGGCAGCGCGACTGCTCCAGCGACTGGAACGCCTCGTTGCCGGGCACGGTGGCGAGCAGCTTGTAATCGTCCCAGCGGCCTTTTGACTCCGACGGCTTCTTCACTTCGAACAGGTACATGTCGTGCACCATGCGTCCGTCCTCGCGGATCTTGCCGTTCTTGGCGAAGAAGTCGTTGATCGGCATCTCTTTCATCAGTTTCATGACCGCGGCGGAATCGGTCGTACCGGCCGCCTTCACGGCCTGCAGGTAGTGCATGACCGATGAATATACGCCGGCCTGCGCCGAGGTCGGCGGCCGCTTCATGCGCTCGCTGAAACGCTTGGAGAATGCGCGCGTGTCGTCGTTGAGGTCCCAATAAAACGCCTCCGCGAGCAGCAGGCCTTGCGCCGTGTCCAGTCCGATCGAGTCGATATCGGTGACGAAGGCGAGCAGCGGCGAGATCTTCTGGCCGCCTTTCATGATCCCGAACTCGGCCGACTGCTTGATGGCATTGACGGTGTCGCCGCCGGCATTGGCAAGCCCGATCACTTTGGCCTTGGAAGCCTGGGCCTGGAGCAGGAAGGACGAGAAATCCGAGGTGTTGAGCGGGTGCCGGACGTTGCCCAGCACCTTGCCACCGGTCTTCACGACGACATTGCTGGTGTCCTTCTCGAGATCCTGCCCGAAGGCATAGTCGGCGGTGAGGAAGAACCAGGTGTCGAGACCCGACTTCACCGCAGCAAGGCCGGTCACGTTGGCTTGGCCGAACGTGTCGAACACGTAGTGCACGGTGGTGGGACCGCAGGCCTCGTTGGAGAGGCGGATCGAGCCGGGTCCGTTGAAGATGATGATCTTGTTGCGCGCCTTGGCGATCTCGCCGGCGGCCAGCGCGGTCGCGGAGGCCGCGACGTCGTAGATCATCTCGACGCCCTGGTTGTCGAGCATGTCACGGGCGATGCTGGCGGAGAGATCGGCCTTGTTGAGATGGTCGGCCGCCAGCACCTGGATCTTGCGTCCCAGCACCTCGCCGCCGAAATCCTCGACCGCCATCTTGGCCGCGGTCTCGCTGCCCAGGCCGGTGATGTCGGCATAGAGGCTCGACATGTCGAGGATGCCGCCGATCTTCAGCGGTGGCTTGTCCTGTGCCTGCGCCGCGCTCGCGCTCAGGGCGAACGACGCGGCAAAAATGCCCGACAAAATTCTCTTCATTGAAGATAGACCTCCCTTATCGTGCCGTGCTCTGATGGCGGCTTGATTATTGCTCTTGGTAGAACTTGTTGCTGCAATCATGCCGCATGCGCGACAGCGCAGCAAGCGCAGCTGCACTGTCAATCTCGCGTGCGGCCTTCCGTTTTCCGCAAAACGGAATGGTCAGGGTCGGATCAATCTTTCCACGTCATTGGAGCGAAGCGAAGCAATCCAGTCTGTCGCCACGGGAAGACGCAGGATTGGTGTTGCTCGCAATGACGGAGTGTGACGAAGCCACTTCGCGACCTGCTACGCTTCAGTTAAGGTCGGCACGCAACGCAACCTCTACGGGTCACGTGACACGACCGTTTCACCTCTTCGCCGCATTCCTTCTCGCCGCGAGTCACACCGCGCACGCGAGCCCTTGCCAGTTCGAGTCCCAAGGCGAGGGCCGCGTTGCCGCCATTGTCGACGCGCGCAGCGTGCGCCTCGGCGATGGTCGCGAGATCCGCCTGACCGGAATCGAGACAACTGCAACGACGAAACAAGCGCTGACATCGCAGCTCGTCGGCCGCGATGTGAGCCTGCGTGGCACCGACGACACGCCCGACCGTTACGGCCGCCAATCGGCCCTCCTGTTTATCGGCGACAGCGACACCTCCGTGCAGGCCATGCTGCTGGCCCAGGGCGAAGCGCTCGTCTCCGCCGAGATCGCCGACAAGGACTGCGCGGCCGCCCTGATGGGGGCCGAGGCCGAGGCGCGGCGCCAAAAAAAGGGCAATTGGGCTGACCCGTCGGCCATAAAAAACGCGGAAAGTCCGGACGATATTTTGGCCGGGATCGGGCGCTTTATGGTGGTCGAGGGCAAAGTCCTGTCGGTCCGGCAAGCTGGGGCAACGACCTACCTCAACTTCGGTCGAAACTGGACACGCGGCTTTGCCGTGACTATTTCAAGGCGCATGGTGCCGGCGTTTGAAAGCGCCGGAATGACTCTTAAGTCCCTGGAAAATAGGCGTATTCGCGTTCGGGGCTGGGTTGAGGGGACGGCGGGGCCGCGGATCGACGTGCGCCTCGTGGCACAGGTCGAGTTGCTGGGCGCAAACGAGCCGACAGGGGTAAGGCCCTAAGGGCCAGGCACGGGTTAAGCGACGTGAATGGGGTGCTAGGACGGCACGGACGAGGTCATGGCCGCAGCCTGCGGGCAGCGTCGGCTGTGCTTTGCCTCGTGCTGGGCACAGCCCTCGCCGGCTGCGGCGATATGGGCCGGTTCCAGACCGCTGCGATGCCCCCGACGATCGCGATGCCCAAGCCAAAGCCGGCCGTGGCCCAGACCCCCGCCACCGAAAAGGAGCACGAGCGCATCCTGGCGAGCTATGGCGGCACGTATGACGACCCCAGGCTCGAATCACTGGTCAGCAAGACCGTCGATCGGCTCGTCGCGGCGTCCGATCGCCCCGACCAGGGCTACAGGGTCACCATCCTCAATTCCGGTGCGGTGAACGCGTTCGCGCTGCCGAACGGCCAGCTCTATGTCACGCGCGGACTTCTTGCTCTCGCGAGTGATACCTCGGAATTGTCCTCGGTGCTGAGCCACGAGATGGCGCATGTGCTGTCGAAGCACGCCGCGATGCGCGAGGACCAGGCCCGCCAGGCCGCGATCGTCACCCGCGTCGTGACCGACATGAGCACCGATCCCGATCTCACTGCGCTTGCGCTCGCCAAGACCAAGCTCACGATGGCGAGCTTCTCGCGCAATCAGGAATTCGAGGCCGACGGCATCGGCGTCGGCATTTCCGCCAAGGCACATTTCGACCCTTATGGTGCCGCACGCTTCCTCTCGGCGATGGAGCGTAATGCGGAGCTGAAAGTCGGCAAGACCTCGCTCGATCCGCGCGCGCAGGATTTCACCTCCTCGCATCCGGCAACGCCCGAGCGGGTGCAGAACGCGCAGACCATCGCGCGGCAATATGCTGCGCCGGAGGGTGGCGAGCGCGACCGCGAGACCTATCTCGCCGCGATCGACAACCTCGTCTACGGCGAGGACCCCAGCGAAGGTTTTGTCCGCGGCCGGCGCTTCCTGCATCCGAAGCTCGGCTTCACCTTCCAGGCGCCGGACAATTTTACGCTCGACAATACCGCGCAGGCGGTGATCGGCGTGCGCGAGGGCGGTTCGCAGGCGATGCGCTTCGACGTCGTGCGCGTGCCGGCCGAGCAGTCGCTCGGCGACTATCTCAATTCAGGCTGGATGGAGGGCGTCGAGAAGGCGTCCACCGAGGATATCACCATCAACGGCTTCCCGGCGGCCTCCGCCACCGCCAAGGGCGACCAGTGGCAGTTCAAGGTGTATGCGCTCCGCTTCGGCAGCGACGTCTATCGCTTCATCTTCGCCACACGGCAGAAATCGACCGAGAGCGAGCGCAACGCGCGCGAGACCGTCAATTCATTCCGCCGCCTGACGCTCGAGGAGATCCAGGCTGCCCGCCCCCTGCGCATCAAGGTGATCACCGTGCAGCCGGGCGATACTGCGGAGTCGCTCTCGCACCGGATGGCCGGCGTCGATCATCCCGCCGAACGTTTTCGCGTGCTCAACGGCCTCGATGCACATGCGCAGGTGAAGGTGCGCGACCGCGTCAAGATCGTGACGGATTGAAGCGCGGCCTCAAACTCCGCTGTCGTCCCGGCGTAGGCCGGGACCCATAACCACAGGGAGCAGTTTGGCGGATGCTCGTCGTTCGGGACGAAGAACACCCGCGTTCGACAGATCACGCGGTATGGGTCCCGGCCTTCGCCGGGACGACATTTCCGTTGGTCTTACAACTGAAAGGCCCTACCCGCCCGCGTCCATATCGCCGGCCTCGCGCTGACCGCTGAGCCAGAGCGCCAGCAGGGTCCAGAACGCACCCGACAGCAGATAGGCACCGGAGGCGATGACGCCGAGATTGGTGGCGAGCAGGAGCGCTGCGAGCGGAGCAAAACCGGCGCCGAACAGCCACGCCATGTCCGACGTCAGCGCCGAGGCCGTATAGCGATACATCTGCTTGAAGTTCGAAGCGATCGCGCCGGACGACTGGCCGAACGAGAGGCCGAGCAGGATGAAGCCGATCACCATGTAGATGGTTTCGCCGAACGCGCCGGCATCGAGCAGCTGCGGCGCAAAGCCGCTATAGATCGCGATCGCGATCGCCGAGCCCATCAGCAGCGACTTGCGGCCGACGCGGTCGGCAATCACGCCGGACAGCACGATCGCGCCGACACCGAACACGGCGGCGACGATCTCGATGATCAGAAAGCGCACCGGGCTTTCGCGGGTGAACAGGAACACCCAGGACAGCGGAAACACCGTGACCATGTGGAACAGCGCGAAGCTTGCCAGCGGCGCGAACGCGCCGAGCATGATGTTGTGGCCCTCGCGCGCGACGGTGTCTGAGATGCGCGAGGGCTGCAAATCACGGGTCTCGAACAGCGAGGAATATTCCTCCGTCGAGACCATGCGCAGGCGCGCGAACAGCGCCACCACGTTGATGGCGAAGGCGACGAAGAACGGATAGCGCCAGCCCCAGTCGAAGAAGTCTTCCGCCGACAGGTTGCCGGCGAAATAGGCGAACAGCCCGCTCGCCACGATCAGCCCGAGCGGGGCGCCGAGCTGCGGCACCATTGCGTACCAGCCGCGCTTCGAGGGCGGCGCATTCAACGCGAGCAGCGAGGCCAGACCGTCCCAGGCGCCGCCCCAGGCCAGACCTTGCGCGATGCGCGCCAGCGCCAGCAGCCAGATCGCAGAGGCGCCGATGTCGTGATAGCCGGGCAGGAACGCGATTGCGACGGTCGCGGTGCCGAGCAGGAACAGCGCGGCGACCAGCTTGGCCGTCTTGCCGTACTCCCGGTCGACCGTCATGAAGATCACGGTGCCGAGCGGGCGCGCGATGAACGCCAGCGCGAAGATCGTGAACGAATAGAGGGTGCCCGTCAGTTCGTTCGCGAACGGGAAGACCAGGCGCGGAAACACGATCACCGAGGCGATCGCGTAGACGAAGAAGTCGAAGAATTCCGAGGTGCGGCCGATGATGACGCCGATGGCGATCTCGCCGGGACTCGCCTGGTCGTGGCCGTGCTCGCCCGAGTGGATGTCTGCCATTGCGGGGGTCTGTGCCGTGGCCATGCGTTCGCCCTTAACGTCCTGAGAACCAATGCCGATCCGCCCGGCGGGCGCCGGGCGATCTGGCCCTGTTTGACGCAACCTTTCGCACTGCAACATTGGACAAATTGTCCAATGTCCGGATTGCTGCGCCGCAGCTACCCCTTGGTCTCGCAAAAGAAACTCATTCTCAAAGGCTCGGCCCGTGTCCCGTCTCAAGATCCTGGCGCTGCTACCACTGGCCGTCGCGCTCAGCGGCTGCAACTACGTCGTGCTGGCGCCGGCCGGCGACATCGCCGCCCAGCAGCGCGACCTCGTCATCATCTCCACCGTCCTGATGCTCCTGATCGTCGTGCCGGTGATGGCGCTAACGGTGCTGTTCGCCTGGCGCTACCGCCAGTCCAACACATCGGCGCGCTACGAGCCGGATTGGGATCATTCGACCAGCCTTGAGCTCGTGATCTGGTCGGCCCCGCTTCTGATCATCGTCTGCCTCGGCGCCCTGACCTGGATGGGCACGCATCTGCTCGATCCGTATCGCACGCTCGGCCGCATCAACGCGGAGCGCGCCGTGGACCAGGCCAAGGCGCCGCTCGAGGTCGACGTCGTCGCGCTCGATTGGAAGTGGCTCTTCATCTATCCGGATTACGGTGTCGCCACCGTCAACGAGTTGGCCGCGCCGGTCGATCGCCCGATCAACTTCCGCATCACCGCGTCCTCGGTGATGAACTCGTTCTACATCCCCGCGCTGGCCGGCCAGATCTACGCCATGCCGGGCATGGAGACGAAGCTCCACGCCGTGGTCAACCATTCCGGCACGTATAAGGGCTTTTCGGCGAACTACAGCGGCGCCGGCTTCTCCGGCATGCACTTCGCCTTCCACGCCCTCGACGACAAGGGCTTTGACGGCTGGATTGCCGGTGCCAAATCGGCCGGCGGCGCGCTCGGCCGTGGCGAATATCTTAAGCTCGAGAAGCCGAGCCAGAACGAGCCGGTGCGGCGCTACGGCAGCGTCGATTCCGATCTCTATCGCCTGATCCTCAACATGTGCGTCGAGACCGGCAAGATGTGCCAGAGCGAGATGATGGCGATCGACGCCAAGGGCGGTCTCGGCCATGAGGGCCTGAACAACACCCTGCCGTTGGCCTACGACAAATATGCGCGTCGCGGCACAGCGTTCGGTCCCGAGCCGACCTTCGTCGCCGGCACCTGCACGCCGGATGCGCCGCAAGGCCAGACGACAGCGGCGATCAAGGCTCCCAGCGACACCGCGCCGTTGCTCGGCGCCGGCCTGAAGCGGCCGAGTTTCACGCCGCTGAAGTCCTCGTCCTTCTTGCTCGGACAACGTCCCAAATCAGACTCCTGACGTCAGACTCCCAAAGAGAACTCGCATGTCTCCTGATCTTCTCAAGCTCATCTTCGGCCGGCTCACCCTCGAATCGCTGCCGCTGCACGAACCGATCGTCGTCGGCACCTTCGCGGTGGTGGCGACCGGCGGGCTCATCATGTTCGCCGGGCTCACCTACTTCCGGGTCTGGGGCTATCTGTGGCGCGAGTGGTTCACCAGCGTCGACCACAAGCGCATCGGCATCATGTACATGATCCTCGGCATCGTCATGCTGCTGCGCGGTTTCGCCGACGCGCTGATGATGCGGTTGCAGCAGGCGCTCGCCTTTGGCGGCTCCGAAGGCTATCTCAACGCCCATCATTACGACCAGGTCTTCACCGCCCACGGCGTGATCATGATCTTCTTCGTGGCGATGCCGCTGGTCACCGGCCTGATGAACTTCGTCGTGCCGCTCCAGATCGGCGCACGCGACGTGTCGTTCCCGTTCCTGAACAATTTCAGCTTCTGGATGACGGTCGGCGGTGCGGTGCTGGTGATGGCCTCGCTGTTCATCGGCGAATTCGCCCGCACCGGCTGGCTGGCTTATCCGCCGCTGTCGAACATCGGCTACAGTCCCGATGTCGGCGTCGACTATTACATATGGGGCCTGCAGGTCGCGGGCGTCGGAACGACGCTGTCGGGTATCAACCTGATCTGCACCATCGTCAAGCTTCGCTGCCCCGGCATGACCATGATGCGGATGCCGGTGTTCACCTGGACCTCGCTCTGCACCAACGTGCTGATCGTCGCGTCGTTTCCGGTCCTGACCGTCGTGCTCGCGCTGCTCACGCTCGACCGCTACGTCGGCACCAACTTCTTCACCAACGATTTCGGCGGCAGCCCGATGATGTATGTGAACCTGATCTGGATCTGGGGCCATCCCGAGGTCTACATCCTGGTTCTCCCGGCGTTCGGCATCTTCTCGGAAGTGACCTCGACCTTCTCCGGCAAGCGGCTGTTCGGCTACACCTCGATGGTCTACGCCACGGTGGTCATCACCATCCTGTCCTACCTGGTCTGGCTGCACCACTTCTTCACGATGGGGTCGGGCGCCAGCGTCAACTCGTTCTTCGGCATCACCACGATGATCATCTCGATCCCGACGGGCGCGAAGATGTTCAACTGGCTGTTCACGATGTATCGCGGCCGGATCCGCTTCGAATTGCCGATGATGTGGACGATCGCCTTCATGCTGACTTTCGTGCTCGGTGGCATGACCGGCGTGCTGCTGGCGGTGCCGCCGGCCGACTTCGTGCTGCACAACAGCCTGTTCCTGATCGCACACTTCCACAACGTGATCATCGGCGGCGTGGTGTTCGGCGCGTTCGCGGGCATCAACTACTGGTTCCCGAAGGCGTTCGGCTTCAAGCTCGATCCGTTCTGGGGCAAGCTGTCGTTCTGGTTCTGGGTCACCGGCTTCTATCTCGCCTTCATGCCGCTCTACGTGCTCGGCCTGATGGGCGTGACCCGCCGGCTTCGCGTGTTCGACGATCCGTCGTTGCAGATCTGGTTCATCATCGCCGGCATCGGCGCCTTCCTGGTGTTCCTCGGCATCCTCAGCATGCTGATGCAGTTCGCCGTCAGCTTCCTCAAGCGCGAGCAGCTCAAGGACGTCACCGGCGATCCCTGGGACGGACGCACCCTGGAATGGGCAACCTCGTCGCCGCCGCCGGCCTACAATTTCGCCTTCACGTCCGTCGTTCACGACAACGATGCGTGGTGGGACATGAAGCGCCGCGGCTACGTTCGTCCGCTGGCCGGGTTCAAGCCGATCCACATGCCGAGCAGCACCGGCACCGGCATCATCCTCGCCGGCTTCGCCACCGCGATGGGATTCGGCCTGATCTGGTACATCTGGTGGCTTGCGGCTGCGAGCTTCATCGCGATGCTCGCGGTCGGGATCGGTCACACCTTCAACTACCACCGCGACTTCGACATTCCGGCCGACGATGTCGTGCGGGCCGAAGCCGCGCGCACCCAACTGCTCGCCGGAGCCAAGTAAATGACGGTCACTGTCAATCCTGCCCAAACCGGCGAGCCGCTGTTCTATCTCGCTGACGAGCACCCGCATCCGGAAGGCTACAGCACCTCGCTCGGCTTCTGGATCTACCTGATGAGCGATTGTCTCATCTTCGCGATCCTGTTCGCCACTTTCGGCGTGCTCGGCAGCAACTACGCCGCCGGTCCCGCGCCGAAAGACCTGTTCGACCTGTCGCTGGTCGCAGTGAACACCTCGATGCTGCTGCTGTCGTCGATCACCTACGGCTTCGCCATGCTGACGATGGCGCAGAACCGCATCGGCCAGACCCAGATGTGGCTGGCGATCACCGGCCTGTTCGGGCTCGCCTTCATCGGCATCGAGCTCACCGAGTTCGCCCACATGATCCATGAAGGCGCGACGCCGCAGCGCAGCGCCTTCCTGTCCGCCTTCTTCACGCTGGTCGGCACCCATGGCCTGCACGTCTCCTGCGGCCTGATCTGGCTGGTGACCTTGATGGTGCAGGTCTGGAAGTTCGGCCTGATCGAGGCCAACCGCCGTCGCCTGATGTGCCTGTCGATGTTCTGGCACTTCCTCGACGTGGTCTGGATCGGCGTCTTCACCTTCGTCTATCTCCTGGGAGTTCTGCGATGAACACCGACATCCACGCCGCGACGGCCGACCATCATCACGACGACCATTCGCACGGCTCGCTCTCGACCTATCTGCTCGGCTTCGTGCTCTCGGTGGTGCTTACCGCGATCCCGTTCTGGCTGGTGATGAGCGGCACGCTGCCAAGCAAGCAGGTCACCGCACTCGTCATCATGGCCTTCGCGGTGGTCCAGATCGTCGTGCACATGATCTACTTCCTGCACATGAACACCAAGTCCGAGAACGGCTGGAGCATGATGGCGCTGATCTTCACCATCGTCATGGTGGTGATCGCGCTGTCCGGTTCGCTGTGGGTGATGAACCACCTCAACAGCAACATGATGCCGATCCACGAGATGACCGGGATGAAGTGAGCGAGAACGACGCCGTGGCAAGCGAGGCGACCAAAACGCGTGGCAGGGCCGCACGGCCGTCCCTGTGGATCACGGTCCTCTCGCTTGCCGCCTTCGTTCTTCTCATTGCGCTCGGCGTCTGGCAGGTCGAGCGCCGCACCTGGAAGCTGGCGCTGATCGAGCGCGTCGAGCAGCGCGTTCATGCCGACGCCCAGCCGATGCCCTCGCCGGCGTCGTGGCCCGCTGTCACCGCCGCCAACGACGAGTACAGGCACGTCGCCGTCTCCGGCCGCTTCCTGCACGACCGCGAGACGCTGGTTCAGGCCGTCACCGAGGAAGGCCCCGGCTATTGGGTGCTGACACCGCTTCAGCGCGGCGACGGCACGCTGGTCCTGATCAACCGCGGCTTCGTGCCGACCGAGCGGCGCGATGCCTCGACGCGCCGGGACGGCAATCCGCCAGGCGAGGTCAAGATCACGGGGCTCTTGCGCGTCACCGAGCCAAAAGGCGGATTCCTCCGGAATAACGTTCCCCAGCACAACCGCTGGTACTCGCGGGATGTGGCCGCGATTGCGGCAGCACGCGATCTCCACGACGTCGCCCCGTTCTTCATCGATGCCGACGCCGGATCACAAACCGCCGGCGGGCCGATCGGCGGATTGACCGTGGTCCGCTTTCCCAATAACCACCTGATCTACGCGCTGACGTGGCTTGCCCTTGCTTTCATGCTGGCTGGCAGGCTTTTCGTCACCTTCGGCGGCGGGCTGGTCCGCCGCAAGCGCTTCGTCCACGAACCGGCCGGCGGATCTGATGCCGCCGCGCACAGGACGGGATCAGATGCTGGAACGATCATCGAACCGACCTGACGAGGGGAAAACGCCGCCCCAAGCGCTTGCCCAGACGTTCGCGCCCGGCGAGCTGTCGGTCACGCTGCAATCACAGGCGGACGCGCGCAGCGAGCTGATCGGCGCGGCTCCGACCGACAACGAGACCAACCGCAAGAACATGGCGCTGCTGATCCAGCTGCGCTGGACCGCGGTGGTGGGTCAGATCGTCACCATCGGCGGCGTGCATTTCTGGCTCGGCATTCCCCTGCCTCTCACCCGGATGGGCGCGGTGATCGGCGCGCTGGTCTTGCTCAATGTCTCGAGCCTGGTCTGGGTGCGCCACCGCGCCGCGATCACCAACAACGAGCTGCTGGTCGCGCTGATGCTCGACGTCGCCGCCCTGACCGCGCAGCTCTATCTCAGCGGCGGCGCCACCAACCCTTTCACCTCGCTGTTCCTGCTCCAGGTGACCTTGGGGGCGGTGCTGCTCGATGCCCGCTCGACCTGGTCGCTGGTGGCGCTGACTTGCGCGAGCTTCGTCTGGCTGACGCTGGCCTATCGGCCGCTCGACCTGCCGCCGAATCCTCTGAGCGAGACCTACACGCTCACCGTCACGGGCATGCTGCTGGGCTTCGTGCTCAACGCCGTGCTGCTGGTCGTGTTCGTCACCCGCATCAACAGGAATTTGCGCGAGCGCGATGCGCATCTGGCGGCACTGCGCCAGCACGCCGCCGAGCAAGACCACATCGTCCGCATGGGCCTGCTGGCTTCGGGCGCGGCGCATGAACTCGGCACGCCGCTGGCCTCGCTCTCCGTCATTCTCAGCGACTGGCGCCGCATGCCGGATCTCGCTGCCGACCAGGAGCTCGCCGAGGACCTCGCGGAAATGGAAACGTCGCTGCAGCGATGCAAGAGCATCGTGACGGGCATTCTGGTGTCGGCGGGCGAGGCCCGCGGCGAGGGATCGTCGCCGACGACGGTGGCGGCCTTCGTCACGGCGCTGGTCGAGGAATGGCGCAACGCCCGCTCGGCGCGCACGCTCTATTTCGTCAACACGTTTGGCGAGGACGTCGCGATCGTCTCGGATGTCGCGCTGAAGCAGGTGATCTTCAACGTGCTCGACAACGCCTATGAAGTCTCGCGCGACTGGGTCGAGCTGCTCGCCGAACGCGAGGGCGACAATCTCGTGCTCTCGGTCAGCGACCGCGGCCCCGGCTTTGCGCCGGAAATCCTGGCGCAGCTCGGAAAGCCCTATCAGTCGAGCAAAGGCCGCGCCGGCGGCGGGCTCGGTCTGTTCCTTGTGGTCAACGTGGTGCGCAAGCTGGGCGGCCGCGTCACCGCCGAGAACCACAGGAAGCGCGGCGCCACCGTCCGCCTCACGCTGCCGCTCGCAACGCTCGCGATCGGAGGCAGCTTTGACGCCTGACCGCTCGCTTATCGTCGTCGAGGACGATGCCGGCTTCGCTCGCACGCTGAAACGCTCGTTCGAGCGCCGCGGCTACGAGGTCGTGCTTGCAGCCTCGATCGAAGAGGTGCGGAACGTCCTCGAGGAGCGATCCTTTGGCTACGCCGTGGTCGATCTCAAGCTCGGCGGCGCCTCGGGGCTTACCTGCGTCGAGCTCCTGCACGCGCATGATGACGAGATGCTGATCGTGGTGCTCACCGGATTTGCCAGCATCTCGACCGCGGTCGAGGCGATCAAGCTGGGCGCCTGCCATTATCTGGCGAAACCCTCCAACACCGACGACATCGAAGCCGCCTTCAACAAGGCCGAAGGCAACGCCGAGGTCGCGCTGGACGTGCGGCCGACATCGATCAAGACGCTGGAATGGGAACGCATCCACCAGACGCTGATCGAGACGGATTTCAACATCTCGGAAGCCGCGCGGCGACTGGGAATGCACCGGCGCACGCTGGCAAGGAAGCTCGAGAAGCGGCCGGTGAAGTAAGCGGTTCGCCGCCCCGGGACGGAAAACACTCCCCCGAGCTGATGACCTCGCGGCCATGCCTCACTAGACTGTCCGATGCGGCGGCTGAGGGCCGCCGCTCTGCTGCAACGGTCCAACTGAGGAGATCGCCGCGTGACAATGCTGATCGAGCGCCTCGACTCGTCTGCCGCGCTGGCGCGTGCGCGCGGCGAACGCGACACCGAAACCGTTCAGTTTGCACAGGCGGCACTCGAAGCCGGCAAGAAGGAGGGCCTACGACTGGCCGTCCAGGCGCGCTATGTCGCTCTCGCCGTCATCGCCTGCCTGCTGCTGGCCATCAACCCGGTTTGGGAGCAACTCTATTACGTGGCGTTGCTCGGCATGTTCGCACTGATCGGCTGGGCCCAGGTCAGGGTGGGGCGGCTCGGCGTGTCGCGGGCCGAACTGGCGCTTATGTTCTGCGACCTGGCGCTGCTCACATTCGTCATCCTCGTCCCGAACCCATTCGTTACGACGCACTGGCCAATGGCGATGCAATACCATTTCGGCAACTTCATCTACTTCTTCGTGCTGCTCTCGGGCGCCACGCTGGCCTATTCCTGGCGAACCGTGGTTGCGGTCGGAACATGGACCGCGGCGCTTTGGGTGATCGGCGTTGCCTGGGTGTGGTGGCAGCCTGATCGCGACCCCGCATTGACCGCCCGCATTGCAGAGGCGGTGGGGAGCGATCACAGGCTGTTCGCGCTGATCTCGCCTGCTGCGATCGGATTCGGCCTCCGCATCCAGGAACTCGTCGTGTTCATGATCGTGGCTTTGACGCTGGCGCTCGCGACTCGCCGCAGCAATGATTTGCTGATCCGGCACGCCGCGGTGGAACGGGAACGCGGCAATCTGGCGCGCTACTTCTCGCCCAATGTCGTCGCGGAATTGTCGAAGCACGACGAGCCCTTGAAGCAGGTGCGCACGCAAGACGTCGCGGTGCTGTTCGTGGACATCGTCGGCTTCACCGCCTTCGCCGATGTGCGCACCCCGGAGGAAGTGGTGCGGACGTTGCGCGAATTCCACGGATTGATGGAGCAGGAGGTTTTCCGGCACGACGGCACATTGGACAAATATCTGGGCGATGGATTGATGGCGACATTCGGCACGCCCTTCGCGGGCGCGCGCGACGCCAGCAACGCGTTGCGCTGCGCCCAGGCCATGATCGCGGCCGCGGACCGCTGGAACGCGCGGCGAACAGCCTCCGCCGAGCCACCGATGCGCGTCAGCTTTGGCCTGCACTACGGGCCCGTGGTGCTCGGCGATATCGGGCACACCTGTCTGGAATTTGCCGTGATCGGCGCGACCGTCAACGCCGCAAGCCGTCTCGAAGCGCTGACGCGCACGCTCGATTGCGCGTTGGTGGCAAGCAACGATCTCGTCAGTCGCGCCAGGCTGGAGCTCGGCGGCACAGCCGAAACATTTGCATCGTTGGTCGCCCTCGATCCCCAAGCGATCCGCGGGCTCGAGCGGCCGATCGCGATCTGGGCCCAGCCGCGCGCGACGCTGTAGACGACGCTCGACCGCCGCGGCATCACGCGTCCAAACAAAAAGCCCGGCCAATCGGCCGGGCTTTTGATTTGTTGGACGGGAGAGGCGCTTACGCGGCCTCGTCGGCGACGGTGGTGCCGTCGCCCTCAGTCTCGTCGGTCTCGCCCTCGGCATCCGCCTCGCCGTCAGCGGCTTCGGTCTTGGCACCGGTGCGGCGCGGGCTCTTGGCAAGCTGCGCCTCGATTTCCTTGACCGCTTCGGTCTCGGTCGAGTGCTGCACCACCGCGATCTCGCGGGAGAGACGATCGAGCGCCGCTTCATAGAGCTGGCGTTCCGAGTAGGACTGCTCGGGCTGCGACTCGGAGCGATAGAGGTCGCGCACGACTTCCGCGATCGCGACGATGTCGCCCGAATTGATCTTTGCTTCGTATTCCTGGGCGCGACGCGACCACATGGTGCGCTTGACCCGGGCACGGCCCTTGAGCGTTTCGAGCGCCTTCTTCACCAGCGCCGGGTCGGACAGCTTGCGCATGCCGACATTGGCGACCTTGGCGGTCGGAACGCGCAGTGTCATCTTGTCCTTGATGAAGTTGATGACGAACAGCTCGAGCTTCGCACCGGCGATCTCCTGCTCCTCGATCGCCAGGATCTGGCCGACGCCGTGAGCCGGATAGACCACGAATTCATTGGCCTTGAAGCCCTGGCGCTGGGTCACGACCTTCTTTTCCTCGACCTTCGGCGCCGGTGCGGCGGCCTTCACGGCCGGCTTCGCAGCAACAACGGGGGCCTTGGCGGGGGCGGCAGCAACGGGTGCCTTCGGAGCAACGGGCTTGGCAGCGGGAGCCTTTGCAACAGGAGCTTTGGCCGCGGGAGCCTTGGCAACAGCGGGCTTGGCCGCGGGAGCCTTGGCGGCAGCAGGCTTGGAAACGGTCGCTTTCGCGGCAGTTTTGGCAGTCTTGTTAGGCATTGCGCTTCTTTTGTTCTTGGAGGACTTTGCAGCCGGAGCCTTGGTCGCGGCACGGCCCTTGGATGCGCTACGGCTGGCCGCGGCGACTTTCTTGGCCTCCTTATGAGAAGCCTTTGCAGAAGTACTCTTTTTACGCGTTTTCTGTGACACAGCCTGCGCGCGGAAACTGCCACGCCCCTGTTCGACATTTGGTTTCACGGGAACCCAGAGGGGCCAAGGGGGCTGACGGGGTTCAGCTCAATGTGCCCAATATAGCACATTTCCCGCAAAAATCAATGATTTAGGGGTCGTAAGGGCTGGTTTTCGGCGCGTTTGAAGCTAACAGGGTTAAGTTTGGCCCCGAATTAGTCTCCCGAGCCAGGGTTCGGAGAGAAATATTTCTCGAACTTGCCTTCCTGGCCGTCGAATTCCTTGGCGTCCTCGGGTGATTCTTTCTTCTGGGTGATGTTCGGCCAGCTCTTGGCATAGTCGGCGTTGACCTGGAGCCACTTTTCCAGGCCCGGTTCCGTGTCCGGCTTGATGGCGTCGGCGGGACATTCCGGCTCGCACACGCCGCAGTCGATGCACTCGTCAGGATGGATGACGAGCATGTTCTCGCCCTCGTAGAAACAGTCGACCGGGCAGACCTCGACGCAGTCGGTGTACTTGCACTTGATGCAGGCTTCAGTGACGACGTAAGTCATCCAACGCTCCGAAAAGCTCTTTTAAAAGTCGCGGCTTGCGTAGCGCGGATGGCCCGGCGCTGCAAGGTCGGGAAGCTCCGATCATGACGGCTTTCCGCGTTTGATCGGCCAAGAAATGAACGTCTTGCGCAATTAATTACTCTTTGCGTTCGGAGACCTCTTCGTAGAGCACGCGCGCCGATGACGCATCGCCGCGGCGCTCGTTGAAGGCGGCGACTTTCAAGACGCGTACGCTGCGATCGAGCGCAATCGTCAGCACGTCGCCGATCTTGACCGCATGCCCGGGCGATTTCTCGCGCACCCCGTTGATGCGGACGTGGCCGGACTCCACGAGCTCAGCCGCCGAGGTGCGCGCCTTCACCACCCGCGCATGCCATAGCCATTTGTCGAGCCGCTGCCGTTCGGTCGTGGGCGTTGTTCCTCTTGGCTATTCCTTGCGCCCCGCCAGCTGCTCTTTCAGCGCGGCCAGCTTGGCGAAGGGCGAGTTCGGATCGACCGGACGATCGCGCTCGCGCGGGTTCGCGCTCGAGGCGTAGGGACGCAGCGACGGCCCACCCTGGCGGTCGCGGCCCTTGTCGCGGTCGCGGCCACGATTGTCGCGGCCCTTGTCGCGATCGCCGCCGAACTTGCCCTTGTTGCGATCGCGATCCTTGTTGTCGCGATCCTTGCCCTCAAACCGGCGGTTCTTGTCGTCACGTCCCTCGGGACGCGGCGCGCCTTCGGCGCCATTTTCGCGCGGCTTGCGGAAATCCCTGCCGCCATCGCGACGATGACCGCCGTGGCGATGCCGCTGCTCGCCGCGCTTCTCGCCGTCGGCTGCCTGTGCCGCTTCGCCTTCGGCAGGCGCGGCGCCGACCTCAGCGCCCGCTTGCGGACGCGGCTGGTTGTGATGACGCTGGTGGCGATGGCGCTCGTGGCGCGGCTTGCGATCCTCGTGACGGCCGCCGGGACGCCAGACTTCGATGAGCTCGGGCTCGACGGGCGCAGCCGCGTCCGCAGGCGCAGCCGCATCGGCTGATGCGGCAGCTTCGGTCGCCAACGCCTCGGCGGGCGCCGCGTCGGCAGGTGCGGCGGCTTCTTCAGCCGGCGGAGCGATGCCGGGCGCATCTTCAGGCGTCACAGGCGTTTCAGGCAGGACTTCCAGCGCGGGCGCGGCCTCTTCGGCCGGCTCGTCATGCTGCTCCAGGCCGGGCGCGTCTTCGACGGTGACCGGCTCGGCGGCGGCTTCGATCGCGGCCTCCACGGGCGCTGCGGCGTTCTCAACCGAAGTCTCGGTGACGGCCGTCTCGGCCGAAGTCTCGCCGCTCGCCTCCGCGGGCGGCGTCTCCGCGGCAGCGGCATCCGCGACGACCGGCTTCGGCGGCAGCGGTGCGCGCTTCTCCATGCGATAGCCGAGCGCGCGCAGCACCGAGGCGAAGTCCTCGCCGGCGGATCCCGTCAGCGAGGTCATCGCCTGGGTCACGACAAAGCCGCGGCCGTCGAACGCGCCGGCGGGCTTCTCGCCGGAGGAATTTTCGCGCCAGGCCAGCGCCGGACGAATCAAATCGGCGAGACGCTCCAGAATGTCGACGCGCACGGCGCGCTCGCCGGCCTGCTTGTAGCCGAGCACGCGATAGGCATCGCGCGGCAGCTGCTTGTCGACCGGGAAAGAAGTGCGACCCGAACTTGCCAGATGCTGCGCGCCCGAGAGTGCCGAGAGATCGACATTGTCCTGCTTCAGCGCCCACAGCAGCGCTGCGAGCGCGCGCGCGGCGGGCTTGAGCAGGCCGGGGAAATAAAGGTGATAGGCGCCGAAGCGGACGCCGTATTTGCGCAAGGTCGCGCGCGAGGCCTGGTCGAGGTCCTTCAGCTCGTTCGCGATCCTGGGACGCTCGAGCACGCCGAGCGCCTCGACCAACTGATAGGCGATGCCGCGGGCAATGCCGGTGACGTCCTCGGCCTTGCTGAGCTCGAACATCGGCCCCAGCAGCTTTTCGATATGGGTCTTGAGCCAGAGGTCGAGCCGGGCCTGCACCTTCTCGCGCGGCGCGCCGGTCAGGCGCTCGTCGGAGATGATGCGGATGCGCGGATGCAGCGCCTCGTCGGCGGCGGTCAGTCGCGCCACGGCGTCGCCGGTCCAGCGGATGGTGCCGTCCGAGGTCAGCACGAACTGATCGTCGGGCGCGTTGCCGAGTTTCTCGGCGCGCGCGTTGATCTCGCCGGCGAGCACCGCTTGGGCGGCAGCCTGCAAGGCTTTCGCATCGGAGCCGGCTTCCGCCGCATCCGGTGCAAAGGTGAAGCCATCGAGGCGGCCGATGACATGGCCTTCGACGATGACTTCGCCGGTCTTGCCGATTTCCGTATTCAAGCTCGTGTTCTCCCGCAGGCGGCGCATCAATACACTGGTCCGGCGATCAACGAAACGCTCAGTCAAGCGTTCATGGAGCGCATCCGATAATTTATTTTCGACCTCCCGCGCGATCCCCTGCCAATGTTCGGGGTCGGCGAGCCAGTCCGGCCGGTTGGCGACGAAGGTCCAGGTGCGGACCTGCGCGATCCGGGCCGACAGCGTGTCGATGTCGCCATCGGTGCGGTTGGCCTGGTCGATCTGGGTCGCAATCCAGGCATCGGGAATGCGGCCCTTTTGCATCAGGAAGCCATATAGCGTCGTGACGAGCTCGGCATGGGCGGCCGGCGACAATTTCCGATAGTCCGGGACCTGGCAGGCTTCCCACAGCCGTTCCACCGCTTGCTTGCCATGCGCGACATCGCGCACCTCGACGTCGCGGGCGGCGTGGTCGAGCACGCGCATATCTTCCGCGATCGGCGCCCGCGTCAGTGCCTCATGGCCGGGGGCCAGGTTCAAGGAGACCTGGAGCGCGCCGAGCGAGGAGAAATCCAGCTTCGAATTGCGCCATTGCAGCACCTTCACGGGATCGAAGGTGTGGTTCTGGAGCGCATTGACCAGCTCGGGCTCGAACGGGCCGCAGCGGCCGGTGGTGCCGAACGTGCCGTTGCGGGTGGCGCGGCCGGCGCGGCCGGCGATCTGCGCGAATTCGACCGGCGTCAGGCGGCGGAACTGATAGCCGTCGAACTTGCGGTCGGAGGCAAAGGCGACGTGGTCGACGTCGAGATTGAGGCCCATGCCGACGGCATCGGTGGCGACGAGGTAATCGACGTCGCCGCTCTGGAACATCGCCACCTGCGCATTGCGCGTGCGCGGCGACAGCGAGCCGAGCACGACGGCGGCGCCGCCATGCTGGCGCCGGATCAGCTCGGCGATGGCGTAGACCTCGTCGGCCGAGAACGCCACGATCGCGGTGCGCCGCGGCTGGCGCGTGATTTTGCGGTCGCCGGCGAATTCGAGCTGCGACAGCCGCGGCCTGGTGATCATGGAGACGCCGGGCAAGAGCCGCTCGATGATCGGGCGCATGGTCGCGGCGCCCAGCAGCAGCGTCTCGTCGCGACCGCGGCGGTTGAGGACGCGGTCGGTGAAGACGTGGCCGCGTTCGAGATCGGAGGCGATCTGGACCTCGTCGACGGCGAGGAAGGAGACGTCGAGATCCCGCGGCATCGCCTCGACGGTCGAGACCCAGTAGCGCGGCGATTTCGGCTTGATCTTCTCCTCGCCGGTGATCAGCGCGACGGCTTCGGAGCCGGCGCGATCGGCGATCTTGTTGTAGACCTCGCGCGCGAGCAGCCGCAGCGGCAGCCCGATCATGCCCGAGGAATGCGCGAGCATCCGTTCGATGGCCAGATGGGTCTTGCCGGTGTTGGTGGGCCCGAGCACCGCAGTGACGCCAGCGCCAGGGGCGCGCTCGGAGGCGAAGGGGGAAGGAGAAAAGGGCATCTGGGGGATTAGGTAATGGCGATTGGGGCGAATGTCAGTGCTGTTTGGGGCGGGGGCGCCGAAGGGGCTGGAATCACCCTTGCCCCGCTTTCTCCGCTGTCATGCCCCGGCTCGACCGGGGCATCCAGTACGCCGCGACCTCTCCGCTCAACCACAGCCGTCTCGGCGTACTGGATCGCCCGGTCAGGCCGGGCGATGACACATTGGGTGTGGGAGCCGCTTCCCCAATCCTCGCGCAACTGTCTCACTTTGCGACGCTTTTCCCGCTGCTCTTAAGCTTCGGAACGAGGTGGGAACGAATCGCGGCCGAATCGCTGACTCCCAGGAGAGTCCCGTTCCGTTCACGCAACATGTCGCGGGACCCCCTGTTTGCTGCACTAGATGGAGTTTTGCCCGGCCGCACAAGCGGCGTTTCGAGGGCGCGTTCCTTAAAGCTGGGGATGGCGTGGAGTCGAATCAGAATCGGGGAGGAGTCAAATGGATTCGGGGGTGCGGGGCCTGCCAAGGCAAAAAGGGCGAAAACAACCCCATGCACAGTAGGTAAGTGGTTGGAATAGAACACTTTCGTACCCTCCCCTGGAGGGGGAGGGTCGGCGCTCGTTGAGCGTAGCGAAACGAGCGACGGGGTGGGGTGATCTCTCCACGCGGGCACTGCCCAAGAGGAGAGATCACCCCACCCCGCTCGCGCTGCGCGCGATCGACCCTCCCCCTCCAGGGGAGGGTAAGAGAGAGGACGCCCCCTACTGCGTCTTGGCGAGCCGGGGCGGCTGGGGGGCGGTGATGAAGCTGGTGGCTTCCAGCATGGCGGGGCCGAGCGGGGTCGGCACTTTCAGCCAGAACGGCACCAGGATGCGGGTGCCGGCGACCGGGGCGAAGGCGATCTCGATGTTGCGCTGGGCGGCGAGGTACTTGATCACGGGGCGGTCGGGGATGTAGCCGGCCACCGGCACGAAGAACAGCGAGCAGACCACGACCGGGCCGTGATAGCCCTTTTCCGCCTTGACGCTTTCCATGCGCTTGAAATCGAGCTTGAGCTCGTAACGCATGCGGCCGTCGAACACGGCGGCGCTGCTGTGGCAGGCGTCCGGCGTCAGCACATCGCCGGTGCCGGGCACGCGCAGCAGCGAGGCGGTCATCGGATCCCAGACGCCGCGGCGATGCGCCTCGGTGACGACGATGCGGTCGGCATCGACCGGCGGCTCCGGCACAATGCCGAACTCCTTCACATTGCCCTTGTCGAGCGTGATGTGGATCTCTTCGGTCTTCTTCGAGGTGGTGGTGGTGGCCTGGTAGGCGGTCGCCACCAGCGCGCCGTTGACCACGCGCCCCTGCGAGGCGCCGGTGCCGGATCCGTTGGCGATGGTTTTCAGCAGGCCCGAGGTGCCGCCGGAGGCCGCGGCCGAGAACACGTCCTCCTGGATGTCGATGGTCCAGGCGCCCTTGCCGACGGGAATGCCTGCCAGCGTCGCCTCATACTGCGCCTCGAGCTTGCCCTGCGCCGCCGCCGGCTTCGCCCCCCATGCCAGCACGAGCCCGAAAAGGGCCGCCAAGGCCAGCCGGCCAGCGGACCGCAGCCGGGGCAGATGAGGGGTCAGGGTGTGCACGAAGCCATCCAGTGGACGTCAGTTTGCTAGGTAAGCCAAAAATCGCAGGAAGCAATGCGTCCGGGCGAAGGGCCCGGTCTCCGGGCCAAAGGCTTTACGGAACTTGGGCGCACTTTTCACGGCCGATTACGCCCTTTATGTGATGGTAAGCGGTTTTAAACACTGCCGTTTTGGTGATGAGGAACGGGATCTCCATCGACATATTCCGCTGTCATGCCCCGCGAAGGCGGGGCATCCAGTACGCCGCGGCGTCTCGCTTCCAGCCGCGCGGTCTCTGGAATACTGGATCGCCCGGTCAAGCCGGGCGATGACACCTGATATGAGGCCTGAGATCCCTGCGCCGACGGCGGAAAAAGGCCCGTCGTCTTGACGTCCCGCCGCTTCCCCCCTATACGTCCGCCGCTCCCTGCAAGGACAGAGAATTTGCCCCCGTGGCGCCCCGGATGGCGGCCGCACATCGTTGGGGGAAAGATAGAGGATTTTGACATGTCTCGCCGCTGCGAACTGACGGCCAAGGGCCCCCTCGTCGGCCACAAGGTCAGCCACTCCAACATCAAGACCAAGCGCCGCTTCCTGCCGAACCTGGTCAACGTGACCTTCATCAGCGAAGCGCTGGGCCGCAACGTGCGCCTGCGCGTCTCCACCAACGCGGTCAAGAGCGTCGACCACAATGGCGGCCTCGACGCCTACATGCTCAAGGCCAAGGCCGACACCCTGTCGCCCCGCGCCCTCGAGCTGAAGCGCGCCATCCAGAAGAAGGTCGGCCCTTCTCCCGCGCCGGGGAAGAAGGCGAGCTGAGATTTTCGACTTGGGCGGGGGCTAGGTTGCGTCGCGTGGCGTAGGCTTAGCCGAGTAAGAGTTTTGTGTAACGGCCGGATCGAGAGATCCGGCCGTTCTTGTTGCTAAAAACCCGACAACTCCAAACTGAAAAAATCGTTGACTACTCGCGCTTATGTTCCTATTTTGTTCTGGCTCGCTGGCGCGGCCCCATCACAGCCTTTGACAATTGTTCCCTTGGCCTGTCACATTTCCCGGTATGCGAGTTCGGGGAGCTGTAGCAAAGCCAAAGGTTGTGTCCAAGGCGGGAGAATGGAAGTTCGGGAAGATGACCCGCACTGCCTTTCCCCTCCATCGCAACCGCTCGTTCACGCTCGGGACGCACTGGTCTTGGCGGGTTGACGTTCTGGACGTCAAGGGAACGGAAATGCGCTTGCTAACCGCCTTTGAACCATCAAAGCAAAATTTTCTCGCGTGGCTGGGATCAGTCTCGCGCGCGGGAGTCGATTCCGTGAATCTACGGGCGCGGTCACGTCCTCGCTACCTTGGCGCCCAACGCAGGAAGCGGCGCGCCAGCAGCTTAATTTGATCCGGTCTCTTTTTTTGCTGCTAGGCCGTCGGTAGCTAGGACGCTTGCCGGCGATGGCTTCGGCAGCAAGTTCGGCGCGGGCTTAGTCGTCAACGCCAAGCGCGGTGCGGTTAGAATACCTGAAATCGAATTCGGCGCGGTAGCGGTGCAGGTGCTTTTCGCCGCAATGCTGATGGACGCCTTTCATGCCGCGCTTGAAAATAGAATAGTATCCCTCAACCGCATTTGAGATGACGCCTTCACGGCGGACGTATTCGTCCTTGCTGTGCTTGAGGCTGGAATGGTCGATACTTCGATGTCGGCAATGATCTTGTAGGAGCCGGGTTCGTCGGGCATGAACTCCTACCCCCGAAAATCAATGCTCCTCAACACGATCCCGGGCGGTGTCCCCTCGAACTCGGTCGCCTGATACTTCCGTTCCACGCAGGCTTCGATGCGCTCGCGCAGGCGGGTGAACTGGGCTTCGCGCTCGCTCGGGCGGGCGCGCGGGCCGCGCTCGAGGTCGTCCATGGCGGAGGTCGAGATCGCGCAGGCGATCTCCTTGGTGCCGTCCTGCATCGAGAACTGGACGATGCCGCGGTCCTGCTCGTGGCCGATGAAGCGGGTGGTGGTGAGGGTCATGGGGTGGTCCTTTTTGCGCCTACGCGCCGTGTGTTGCTGGCGTCGTCCTGGCCTTGTGCGCAATTGCGCACTGGGAGCCAGGACCCATTGCCACGGTCAGGGTTGTTGAAGCACGCTGTGGCGCTAGTCTGCGCAACAACTGCGTTCGGTGGTTATGGGTCCCGGCCTTCGCCGGGACGACAACTGTGGCGCGGCGTGCGGGCCGTGGCCGGCTTCAGCTCTCCGAGCCTAGCCTCGCGAAATCGTCGAACAGCGCGGTGACGAGGGCGCGGTGGCGGGTGTCCTCAGTGGGCAGGCTCGCGGCATAGAGGTTGAGCAGGTGGCGCGCCTTGACGGCGGCCTCGGGCCAGGACGCGGCGGGCACCGTCATCATGCGGTTTTCGAGATCGGCCTCGCGCTCGCGCAGCTCCCTGACCTGGGCTTCGACCTCGGCCAGCGCGCGGCGCAGGTCGGTGGCCTTCTGGGCGGCCATGCCGCGATGCTTGTCGAGATCGACGGGATATTCACTCATGGCAGTGGCTCATCCTGGCAGTCATGTCAGTCAAGGGGCGGCGCTCGCGTCCTGGCGTTGGGCATCGGCAAGATCGACCGAGCCGATCGACAGCATCTCCATCGCACCGCGCACGCCTTCGGCGGGCACCGTGATCATGGTGGCGACGCGGCGATAGGACGCGAACGACAGACCCTCGATCATCTCCTCGTCGGTGACGACCTCATAGGCGCCGGCCGGCAATTCGCGCGCGATGCCGCGGATGTGGAAGGGATGCTTGAAGGTGATGGTTTCTCGCCGCGAGCGGATGGACATGCACGCCTGCCTTTCGCAAAGAAGGTGCCCCAACCGACGCCAGCTGCGAGCGACCATGCGCCGGTTGCCCGGCAATAGCCAGCTTTAACTCAGCACGGGCCGGTACTTGAGCTGCAATGCCGCAACTCGCGCGCGCGCCTTTTAGCGCTCGCGTTCGGCGGGGCGCGGGCGTAGGCTCGCATCGATCACCGCACCTCGGAGTGGATCGTGCCGCACGCCGACGTTCCGCCGCTTGTTCTGCCGCGCTGCGGCCGGATGCTGTCGCGCGACGGCGCGCTGGAGGCGCGTGGTTCAAGCGCAGCAAATTTCGCGAAGTCCAACCCTTAAATCAGGAGAGCGACGTCATGGCCAAGGGACAGCAACGCAGCAATCGCGAAACCAAGAAACCGAAAAAAGACAAGACCAAGGTGATCGCCGCGGCACCCAGCCGCAAGGAAGCCGGCTGGCAGCCGGATTTCGGCCGGGCGAAGAAGAAGTAGGGCGGGCGGGACGCTTACCCTCCCCTGGAGGGGTCCGAGACGAGCGTAGCTCGCTCGTGGGTCGGCTCACATGAAGCGTAGCGGAATGT